>NZ_VOYR01000008.1:0-141267 GCF_013420185.1 Acinetobacter sp. YH01025
TCCCGAACTCAGAAGTGAAACCTCTTAGCGCTGATGGTAGTGTGGGGTTACCCATGTGAGAGTAAGTCATCGCCAGCTCATTAATTCAAAATCCCCCTAGCTTAAACAGCAGGGGGATTTTTTTATGGGTAAAATTTATCTGGGCTTCCTCATCTTGTTTAAGGTCGCTTTTGATTTTTTGCTGTTCCTTCCTGCTTCTATTTAAATAAATGCCTCATCAGCCAGCGCATAGAACCCAATTTTTATCTAAAAATTAAAGCTAACAATTTAAATCCATATATATCCCCAGATTCAGCTAAAATCTTAAGATCAATATGATCAAATTACGATTCTAAGAGCACTTTATGAAACTGAATTCATTCTCTCCGATCCCTGAAGATGATGATGAGCTACATCTTCCTGAAATTGTATATTGGGCGTCACTGGGTGAGTTGGAGCAGGTACAGCAAGCCTTACAGCAAGGTGCAGATGCCAATGGTAGTGATGAGGAAGGCTATAGTGCCTTGCAGGCGGCGGCAGAAAATGATCATCTGGACGTGGTGAAACTGCTGATGAGCAAAGGGGCGGATATGGAGCATCGTAGTCCACATACAGCGCTGGAACTTGCTGAAATGGCAGGTAATGAGGAAGTGGTGGCCTATTTAAAGCAGCTCAAAGGGCTTGCTTAATTTCCCGATTCTGATAAAAGAAACCTCATCCGAAGATGAGGTTTCTTTTATGGAGGCGATTAAAAATCTTTAGGTTTCAGCTTCCAGTTCTTGCACAATCGCCTGGTTAAATGCAGGAATATCATCTGGATTACGTGAGCTGATCAATACCCATCCACCGGTATTGCAGCGATGGACTTCTTCATCGACCCATTTCGCGCCGGCATTTTCCAGATCCAGCTTGATGGTTTTATAAGACGTCAGGTTTTTATCGCGAATCCGTTCGGCATTAATTAAAACCCACGGACCATGACAGATTGCGGCAATCAGTTTACCTTGATCGGTAAAGTGCTGGATGATTTTATGCGCTTCGGGGTTGATCCGCAGCGTATCGGCATTGACCGTTCCACCGGGAATGACCAGTGCATCGTAATCTTCCGGATTGACCTTATCTAGCGTTGTTTCCGGTTCGGTACTTAGACCGGGTTCTTTATCAGTCTTGACCGTTTGAACTTCTTTTTGTTCTTCTGCTGCATGTATGGCTTCAATGCCTTTAGATTTCAAATATTCAAAGGGTTTGATCAGCTCATCTTGCTCCACACCCTGATTGGACGTAATGAATAATACTTTCTTTGGCATTTTCCCATCCTCGTTTCGTGAATTCTTTTGCTACGTTAACAACTGAGGCTCAAGGCACTGTATTGGTTTTGACGGGAATATGTAATTGCTTGGCAATGATGTAAAAAAGCCCCATCAGGAGCTTTTAAAAAATCGCAGGATAAAAAGGTTTATAGTGCGCCTTTTAAATCATTTTGATGCTGTTTAACCTGTTTGGCATAACGTTTGCCTTGGCGTTTCATCTTCCAGCTGGAATGATAACCGGTAGGACCAACATTATAATAAGCTAGGGCTTTAGGCCAGCTGCCGGCTTTCGTGTTATAGCGATTTAAAATGTAAGAACCACATTGAATATTGGAAGATTCATCAAACAAATTACTGCCACAGCTTTGCTGCCAATAACGCGGAATGACTTGGGTTAAGCCCACCGCACCAGCCGGTGATACCACATGACTGCGGTAGCTGGATTCCTGGCGAATCAGCGCGGCCAGTAACAGTGGATCAATTTCATAACGTTCTGCATGTTGCACAATCATCGGCGCAACACGGTTAGCGGTGTCAGGTGCAACCGAATAGGCTTTTTGGATCCCGACTGAAAGTTTAGCGGAACGTTTGGCAACGGAGCCGCCCCCTAAAGGTGAGCAGGCAATCAGGCTAAGGGCACTGAGGCCAATAAAAGAGGTTTTCAATAATAATGGGATGGTCAGTTTCATTTTAAAATCAGAAAAAAGCAGTGATGCTGCACCAGATTAGCCAGTGCTCGCGAATATGTTTTAAGGATGTTAGTGAGCTGGGCGATATCCGTCAAGCCAACGGCGGCCTGGAACCGCCGCTGTTTTGTTAAGTTTTCGCTCCAATACTACGTGTT
Source organism: Acinetobacter sp. YH01025 (assembly GCF_013420185.1). Lineage (NCBI taxonomy): Bacteria > Pseudomonadati > Pseudomonadota > Gammaproteobacteria > Moraxellales > Moraxellaceae > Acinetobacter > Acinetobacter sp. YH01025. The sequence continues at coordinate 2,134 of NZ_VOYR01000008.1, forward strand.
TGAAATATCTTTAGAGTGCATTGGAAGATCATGTTTCTATTTATTGTGCTGTTCATGTTGATGTCACTATGCAACTTTTAGGGTATAAAGCGGCTTTCATTGCATAATCTCTTATATACTTAGATGGTTGAAAATAAAAATATTTATTGGGTAGTTGCATGTTAGAAGTGATTGCACAGTTGTGTGGCGGGATCGGTTTGTTCCTGATTGGAATGACCTTAATGACAGACAGTCTGAAAGAGATGGCTGGGGAGTCATTGCGTTTATGGCTGTCTAAATTTACAGGTTCACCGATTAAAGCCATTTTTTCTGGCATCGGCCTGACTTTGGCTGTGCAATCCTCAACGGCAACCACATTGGCCACCATTGGCTTTGTGAGTGCTGGTATTCTGACTTTTAGTCAGGCCATTGGTGTGATTATTGGCGCCAATGTTGGCACCACCAGCACCGGTTGGATGGTGGCTTTTTTGGGGGTTAAATTTTCCATTGCCCATATTGCCTTGCCACTCATTGGGTTGGGGGCGATCTTTAAATTATTCAGCCGTGGGCGACTGTCTTTATTCGGTTTAACTATTGCCGGTTTTGGCCTGATTTTCTTTGGGATTGACTTGCTGCAGGTGGCAATGTCCGGTTTTGCCGAGCGGGTTGATTTATCGGTTTTTTCCAATAACTCTTTCACCACACAGTTGATTTTAGTGCTGGTCGGGCTGGTGATGACCGTGCTGCTGCAATCTTCCAGTGCAGCCATTACTGCGACCTTGGCCGCTTTAGCCAGTGGTGCGATTGATTTGTCCCAAGCCTTAGGTCTGGTGATTGGACAAAATATTGGTACGGTGGCGACCGCGATTCTGGCAGCCATGGGCTCGACTGCCAATGCCAAACGCACCGCAGCCGTGCATGTGGTGTTTAACGTGATTTCGGCCGTGTTGGCTTTTATCTTGTTGAAACCGGCTTTTTTGTGGCTGGCGGAACATTCACAGGTCGGCACTTGGGATGATGTGATTATTGTCGCTGCGTTTCATACCGCCTTTAGTGTGCTGGGAACCTTATTTTTATTGCCCTTTTTAAAACAGTTTGAACAGTTGATTGTCGGTTTAATTCCAGACCGCACCCCTTCAATTTTATGTTATCTGGATCAGGCCAGTTTTTCGGTGCCGGCTTTAGCGATTAATGCCGCTTCTAAAGTGATTTATTGGTCGATTGGGCATATCCTGATTTTGCTGAAACGCGCGATTCAGGAAGGTCGTTTGCCCTCCAATAGCGAATTACAGCAACTGGATGAAATCTTAAAACGGGTGCAGCAGTATCTGGAAGATTTATCGGTTAGTGAAAATGAGCTGGATCAGCAGCGTTTAATGGCGATGCTGCGCCTGATGGTGTATTTACGTGTGCTGCGCAGCGATCTGGAAGCGGTGGAACATGCCGAGCATATCCGCACCCAGCCGACTATTTATCAGATGGGGCTGGATTATATTCATGTGCTGGACAATCACTTTCAGTATGTCGATGAGTTTAACCGTCTGACCGAAGTGGCATCTTTAAATCGTGAGCTGTTAAACCTGAAACAATGGGTGGAAGAGCAGCGTGCCGAAGCGCGTGAAAAAGTGATTGAATATGCCACGGTGCAACATCTGAGTGCTGCGCGCAGTCTGGAATTGCTCGCCGCACAGCGCTGGCTGGACCGTTTGATTGCGCATACCCAGCGTTTGGCCAATGTCTTGCAGGAAACCGAGAGCATGCTGGATGATGTGGAAAAGCGGAAATATCATGCTGCCACTCAATAGCCTAAGCTATATAGTGATTAACTTCTGCAGCAGAAGCTTTTATACTGCGAGGAGGTTTATCACTGGGCAACTAAAATGACACCGGCCTGTAAAATTTTAAAATCCAATAAAATTGACTATAGCATTCATGAATATGAGCATGATCCGAACGCCAAAAGTTTTGGGCTGGAAGCAGCGGAAAAGCTGGGTTTAGCGCTGGCCGAAGTATTTAAAACCTTATTGGTAACTGATGATAAACAGTATTATGTGGCGATTTTACCGGTGCATGTGCAGTTAAATTTAAAGAAAGTTGCTACCGCGGTGGGCTGTAAAAAACTGCATATGGCAGAGCCTAAAGATGCCGAACGTTTAACCGGTTATCTGGTTGGCGGAATTAGCCCGATTGGGCAGAAGAAACGTTTAAAAACTGTGATTGACCAGAGCGCGCAAAGTCTGGCAAAAATCTATGTCAGCGGTGGCAAACGTGGACTGGACATTGGTTTAAAGCCGGATGATCTGGCCCGGGTGTTAAATGCCCAGTTTGCCGATGTGGTGGATGAGTCTTAATCTGCACTGATTTTATTTTAGCAGCGGATTCAGTTATAAAAACCGGACCACGCCATGAATCAGGGCAGGTCCAAAAATCACCATAAATATGCCAGCCAGTACCATACTTAAGCAGGCGGCCACACCTTCTTCACGATGGCGCATAAAGGCTTTAGAAGTACCAAAACCATGCGCGGCATTACCTAAGGCTGCACCTTGAGCAAAATGTGAATTCAGTTTGAGTGCGAGTAAGACGGCATCTGCCATAAAACCGCCGGCAAAGCCGGTCATCATGGTGAACAGGATTACCAGTTCAACCGAGCCGCCCACCTGTGTACTTAACTCCATCGCAAAGGGTGTAGAGATAGAGCGCGCCATCAGGCTATATGTGGTTTCCTGATTTAGCTGAAACAGCTGCGCCAGATAAAAAGCACTGATAATGCCGACACACATACCGATCACAATACCCATGCTGATGGCCAGCAGATGGCGTTGAATCAGCGCACGATATTCATAAATCGGAATGGCAAAAGCCACCGTGGCTGGCCCGAGCATCCAGACAATCCAGTGGCTGTACTGCATATAGCTGTTATAGGAAATCCCGAAATAGAGCAGCACGCAGATTAATCCAGCCGGAACCAGAATAGAGGGTAAAAACAGCAGCACCGGATAACGACGATACAGCTGTTTGGCCACGATATAACCCAGCAGGGTGAAGATAAAGCACAGGCTTGCGATCAGGTTCATCTTAATCTCCTGACACATATGTGGTATTGTTGGTATTTTTCCTGAGCCGCTGTTCCAGTTTAAAACCCCAGCACACGCTATAGGCTGTGGCGACCATTACCGCACAGGTGCCGAGCGTAATCGAGAGCAGCAGTTGCCAGCCTTGGCTCAGCAGTAAATCCAGATCATTGATAATGCCGACCACACAGGGAATAAACAGCAGCATCAGCTCGGCCAGCATAAAATCGGCGCCTTGCTTGATCCATTGCAGTTGAAATATGCCACTTAACAGCGCCAGCAGTAACAGGATCAGGCCAATCACACCCGCTGAAACCGGCAGCTGTAATATCTGTTGGATCAGCGCACCGAGCCACCAGATCAGGATTAGCAGCGCAATTTGTATGCTGAGGACGGCAACACGGGAAAGTGACCACATCGCTGAATTGCCCTAAAGGTTAAACACGACTGTATTTTAGATTTGACCTACCAAGATGATTATGAATAATGAAAAAATAATTATGCCTATTGGGAATGATGGTGGATTTAAAAAGCCTGAAAATACTGGTCAAGCTGGTGCAATTGCAAAGTTTTACCCGGACTGCAGATGCTTTGTGCCTGACCCAGCCCACAATTAGCAAGGCCATTCGGGGGCTGGAAGATGAGTTGGGCACTGCGCTGTTTCATAAAGGTGAAGCTGGGCGTAAACGTGAAGTGCAATTGACTTACCTGGGCGAGCAGATTTATCAGCATGCGCTACAAATGCTGCAACTGGAGCAGGCGATTTATGATTCGGTGGCGGAAGTTCATGCGCTAGAACGTGGTAAATTGACGCTGGGTTTGCCGCCCTTGGGTTCGGTGCTATTAAGCCGGTTAATTGCCAAGTTTCATCAGCAGTATCCGGCTATTGAACTGAGCTTTTTAGAGGTAGGCGCCAGCGGGATTGAAGCTGCTATTCTGGATAAACAGATTGATGTCGGGATTGTACTCGGCCATTTAAAACCGGTATTGGGCGGAATTCCAATTATGGATTCGCCACTGTGTTTGTTATCTGCCCGGAATTCTGCATGGCAGGGACGTGAAACGGTATCGTTGCTGGAACTGAAAGATGAGTCTTTTTTACTGTTTGCCGACAGCTTTACTTTAAACCAGATGATTTTGCAGGCCGCACAACAGCTGGGTTTTGAACCGAAGATTGTCTGTAAAAGCAGCCAGTGGGATTTTATTGCCAAAATGGTGGATTCCGGCGTGGGGATTGCGCTGTTGCCTCAGGTTTATTGTGAGCAGTTGCCTGCCGAGCGTTATCAGATCAGCCGTTTGTGCCAGCCTGAGCTGAACTGGACCTTGCGAATGGCCTGGAATACGACAGTCGCCATGAGTCCGGCCACCCGGGCCTGGTTAAGAATTATTGAAACGCATCCTGATGAGATTCATTTCTAAAGTAAGAATTAAAGGATTATCGTGTGAAATCAGATTCATCTATAGCGCTAAACCTCTGAACAGATGAATCTTCCTCCAATTACAGGCAATTCGCCGGTTTGGGAATACCGGCCAGACGGCTTAAATGCCGCGCCACCAGTCCGGTGTTAAAACGCTCTTGCAAGAGGGCATTATTAATCTCAGGGCTGACCGTTTTCATCAGAAACTTGATTAACGGGCGAGTCGCCGGAGAATGACCAAACTGCTGATAAAACTGGCGCACAGCCTGCAAAATTTCAAAATGCCAATCTTCCAGTTCCAGCTCCAGGCTTTTGGCCAGCTCTTGCGCTACAGTTTCATTCCAGATGGTGTAATCGACCAAATGACCATCTTGGTCCAGTTCAAGATTCATAACACACTCAAAGCTTGTTTATTTTAAAGAGATACAACGGCTATAAGCCAGACACAGCTCGGCAAAGGTAGCATAGTTTAAACTGTGCAGATGGGCAGGCAATGGCTGGACCAGCAGCTCTAGATCATGCTCCAGTGCAAACAGGGTGCCGCATTGCTGACAAAATGGGTGATCAATGGCCAATACTGCATCACCCATCAGCACCACTGCATCGCCTTCACTATACAGACGTGAAACTTTGTCCAGCATGGCCGGGGTAGTATGGAAGCCGGATTGCAGCAGATATAAAGTATTTTGTGACATAACAGATTCCTTCCGGCTTACCAGTACAGCACGTGGTCAAAACGCTGGATAAAGTCCGCATTCAGTTCAATAAACTCGATTTCCTGCTGCGACTGGCTGACATAAGCTGAATGTTGATGCTGGTGTTCTACCAGAATCGGGCTTAAATCATAAAACTCAAAACTTTCGACCATATTCGAGGCCAGCTTGAAGGCGTGTTTGAGCTGGTCAAAAGCCAAATCGCTTTTGAGCAGACTTAGGGCAGCATCCTGTAATAACACTTTGACTTCACAGCCAAAAGTGGCCAGTACCATAGTTGCAGACAGGCTTTCATGTACCTGCTGGCTGCTTAAATTGGCCTGGCTTAAAATGACGAGTACAGTTTTCACACAATTTACCTTTTAAATGCAACAAATTCTCAAATAGAACCACTTAGAATTGAAGAAGGCGATCTGCAGATTGCACTGCATCGGCAAGTTCGCCCAGACCAACCAATTCAAAGCCCGCGGCTAAATTGTGTTGATGAAGTTGATGACGTTTGGCATTGTCCTGATCGGTAATCCCGCGTAACAGTGCCGCACTGACACAAACCGGCAAACGAATCGACAGTTTTTGCCATTCCGATTTTAACTGTCGCTGATCATCGGGTAGCCATTGTAAATCGTTAGCGACCATAACAGCGTCCTGATAGAAGAACACCCGGAAATCTTCATTCTTGCTCTGCAAGGCTTGAGCCAGACCCAACGCATGCCAGGCATGAATTGAGGTTGGCGCGGAGGTAATTAGTAATAAGGTACTCATCAAAATTCACTAATGAAATGTTCCCGCAACACAGGGGGCATTCAGACTTCATAAGAAAAAGGTAGTATACAATGATTTTAGTGACTGGTGGTTTAGGCTTTATAGGCTCGCATATTGCATTAAGTCTGATGGCTCAAGGGCAAGAAGTCATTATTGTCGACAATTTATCCAATGCCAATTTACAAACCTTAGAACGACTTGAATATATTTCGGGCATGTATGTGCCTTTTGCCAAAATTGATATTCGTAACACCCCGGCCTTAAATAAAGTCTTTGAACAGTATTCGGTCGATGCAGTGGTGCATACAGCCAGCTTTAAATCGCTGGAAGAATCGGTCCTGAAACCGCTTGAATATTATAATGATAATGTCAGCTGTATCATGAGTTTGCTGCGTGCCATGCAGCGTACCGGGGTACGTGTGCTGGCGCATTTATCCAGCTTAACCGTGTATGGTCAATCCAGCCTGCAACTGAAAGAAGATCTGCCATTTCAGTATGCCTATCCGAATCCGTATATCAAATCTCAGCAGATGGCTGAGGAAATTATTCAGGATACCTTTAAAACTGACAATGAATGGAAAATTGCCTTATTGCGTTTGGGTAATATTGCCGGTGCCTTTGAACATGGGGTACTGGGTGAAATGGTACCGCCACTGCCAAAAAATATTGTACCCCTGGCGATGCAGGTCGGGGCGCGGCAACGCGAATTTATCGAGCTGCGTAAACAGGCCCAAACTGAAGACAAGACTGTTGAACGTAGTTTCCTGCATGTACTGGATTGTTGTGAAGCGGTGTCTTTAACCCTGCAATGGCTATTCCAGCAACAGCATGTTTGTGAAGCCTTTAATATTGCCGGCGAGGCGATTTCCATCCAGCAGCTGTTAAATGAAATTTCGAGCGTCACCGGTACCGAAATTAAAACGGTCGATGCTGATGTATATCCCTATGCTGAACTGGATCAGGTCGCGGCCGATATTAGTAAAGCCAAAGAGGTACTAGGCTGGCAACCGAAACGCTCGATTCAGCAGATGCTAGAAGATGAATGGCGCTTTTATCAGCATACCTTGCGCGGGCAATGATATATCTAAATATGATAATAATTATCATTTATAATTTTATCCGCCTGACCTAAGATGACTATATTCGCCATAGCCGCTGCCTCAGGGCAGCGTTATAACAGCATTGAGAACAGCAAGAATAGATAGAGGTTGAGTATGCAAACACGTATCGAACACGACACCATGGGAGAAGTTGAAGTCCCGAGTGAGGCCATGTGGGGTGCACAGACTCAGCGCAGCTTACAGAATTTTAAAATCGGGCAGGAACGTTTACCTCGTCCCATGATTCGCGCCATGGGCTTAGTGAAAAAAGCCGCGGCCATGACCAATGCAGAACTGAACCAGATTCCTCAAGAGCTGTCGCACTATATTGTTGATGCAGCTGAAGAAGTGATTGAAGGCAAATGGGATAGCCAGTTTCCGCTGGTGGTATGGCAGACTGGTTCGGGCACGCAAAGCAATATGAACTGTAATGAAGTGATTGCCAATATTGCCAACCAGAAACTTGGAAATCCGCTGGGCGCGCAAAAGCCGGTTCATCCGAATGACCATGTGAACCGCGCCCAATCAACCAACGATTCTTTTCCAACCGCGATTCATGTCGCTGCCAGTTTACAGATTAGTGAACTGCTGATTCCGGCAGTGACCCGTTTAAGAGATACCTTGCAGGCCAAAAGCGACGCCTTTGCCGATATTGTGAAAATTGGCCGTACCCATTTACAGGATGCAACACCTTTAACGTTAGGGCAGGAATTTAGTGGCTATGTCTCGCAGCTCGATCATGGTTTGAAACGTTTGCATCAGGCCCTGGACGGTTTATATGAACTGCCGTTGGGTGGCACCGCCGTAGGAACCGGTTTAAATGCCCATCCGGACTATGCTGAAAAAGCCGCACAGCAACTGGCCAGCCTGACCGGTTTGGCTTTCGTTACTGCGCCGAACAAGTTTGAAGCTTTGGCTGGACGTGATGCTGCGGTATTTGCTTCCGGTGCCTTAAAAACTCTGGCTGTGAGCTTAAATAAAATTGCCAATGATATACGCTGGCTGGCCAGTGGGCCGCGCTGTGGTTTTGGTGAAATCCGCATTCCGGAAAATGAACCGGGTTCAAGCATTATGCCGGGCAAGGTCAATCCGACCCAGAGTGAAGCCATGACCATGGTGGTGGCGCAAGTGCTGGGTAATGATACGACAATTAATGTGGCTGGGGCTTCAGGGAATTTCGAGCTAAACGTATTTATGCCAGTGATTGCCTATAACCTGTTACAGTCGATTCAGTTATTGGGAGATGCCTGCAACAGCTTTAACGATCACTGCGCTGTCGGAATTGAACCGAACCGTGACAAGATTGATCATTTCCTGCATAACTCGCTGATGTTGGTGACAGCACTGAATCCGGTAATTGGTTATGAAAATGCTGCCAAAGTCGCGAAAACGGCCTATAAAGAAGGGAAAACCTTAAAACAGGTGGCGGTGGAGCTGAATCTGGTCACTGCTGAACAGTTTGATGACGTGGTACGACCAGAAAATATGGTTTCACCGAATGCGAAATAAGTGTTGCATCTACCGGGATGGAATATGAGCAGCCATCCCGGTGGGCTAAAAAATCTTGCTTCATCACAACTATTTTTCCATCAGAACCTGTGCATGAAAGTGCAAAGTACCTATAAAAGAAAACCCAACATATGGATTGCTATATGCTGGGTTAGTTTGCGCTACTTAGTTATTACAGGCCATCTTCTCGTTTTTAATGACCTTGACTGCATCATAAGCCCTGAATGTGACAATAAAAAGAATTGCTAAAATTCTGGAAAAGAAATGTGAAGTATCTAGCAAAAATTGGATCTAAATACCACATAGATATTTAAAATTTATGAAATTATTATGATTTAATTTAGGAAAATGAATATAATTCAGGCCGCTGGGAAGCGTATCTCATTTCTTTATTGACTCTTTTGAAACTCTTTTTGCTTATGAATTTTAAATTATTGGGGGCTGCGGCTCTATTGGCGGGTTTAACCAAAACTGTAGTGGCAATGCCGTTTGATCCTTTAATCGGGACATGGAAAGTGATTGATGATCGAACCGGGTATTATGTGTCGGAAATTGTGATTCGTAAAAACTCCAAAACACAGCAGTATAGTGCAGTAGTGAGCAAGCATTATCCGGCGGCGGGAGCGGTGAATCCGGACGTTTGTGGCAAATGTGAAGGGGCTTTAAAGAACCAGCCGATTTTTGGTATGGAAGTGCTGAAAGGCATGACCGGCAACCATAAGCAGTTTAAGCAAGGTCAATGGCTGAATACCCAGGATGGCCGTACCTATACCATTGAAGCGCAATTGAATGATGCTAAAGACCAGATGAAAGTATTTGGTAAAGCGCAACAGAGCAATACAACCAGTGCCATGACCTGGAAAAAGCTCTAATGACCTCTGGTTGTTGAGCGGGTTCTAAAAACCATTTAACTTCGTGTTAGATGGTTTTTCTTTTTTAAGAATCTAAGAATTCAAAATATTTCAATTCCCCCATTTTTCTTCCTCTCAATTGAGTTGCTGCATTTTCTCGATCTGCCAGAAAAACCAGAATAATTTTTTAAATAGACATAAAGTTATGTTATAACATAACACTTTTTAAAAGGGGGCTCGCATGAAATACAGCACACTCATGACTTTAATTTTATTGGCGATGCAACAGGCACAGGCTGAAGAGCCGATTACAATTCTGGAACCACTTATTTTTCAGGGGGATGATACTGACAAGAATCTGAATATTGCACTTAAAGAACGCATTGAAACAGCCAATACCTTGGGCGATGCTGTTAAACATATGTCTGGCGTGCAAAGTAGCGCATTCGGTCCCAATTCGGGGGCACCAGTGATACGCAGTTTGAGCGGTCATCGGGTCGGGATTCTGGAGAATGGTCAGGCGATCAATGGAATGAATGCTATCAGCGGTGATATTAATATTCCATTTGATCCACTATTTACTAAAAGCGTGACCGTACATAAAGGGACCAATACTGTACGTTATGGCGGACAGGCGATTGGTGGTTATGTGGATATAGATTCGGGCATCATTTCAAAAATGCTGGAAGAGAAAAGTGCCAATGTCGATGTGGTATATAAAAAGGGCTTTAACGATTTTAGCGGGCATGGTATTCGCATTAATGTCAATAATCAGGAAAATCTGAGCACCAATATCCAGTTTTCTACCCAACAGATTTCATCTTATAAAATTCCCGGAAAGAGCAAAGCAGCCGTCTGTGATACAGCGATTATCTCGGAGCGAGGTGGGATTGATTCTGCTTTGGCAAGCGCCTGCCAGCGCGATGCCAGAATTGAACAGGTCTTTAATAAGGCACATCATCAATATTTAAATAAGCATGTTTTAGAAGATATCGCGCAGAATCCTCAGCATTTTTATGATTATTATGATGGCTTGGAGTCGGCCAAATATACTGATCAAGCGGTTTTAACCCGCTATGTGAATGGCGCCTACCGGGAATTTATCAATGATCCCAACCCGGATTATGTGCCCAATACGCCAAAATATGTGGAAAGCCGAACCAATCAGGATGTTACGCCCAATTATCAGAAAAAACTGGGCAATAGCTATGCCAGAAATGAAAATATGGCAATCGGGAGTACCTACTTTTTAGACAATGGCTATATCGGAATTAGTGCCGATTATAAAACCAGTGATTATGGTGTGCCGGGTTTCTCAATGGAAAATAAATCTTTCCAGAGCGCTTATGATGATAGCTTGCCGGTCACGGTGCAGATTAAACAGAACCGTTTTGCGGTTGATGCGTTACTCAGGGACCCACTGCCTGTACTTGATCATCTCCAAATTCAGGCATCAAAATTATCCAATCGCTCGGGTGAATATATTGGTGCAAGCAAAGCCAATGAATATCAGTTTGATAGCCATGCTGCCGAACTGGTACTAAAGCAGATGCCTTATAAAAATTTGAGCGGTGAAATTGGCACTGCTTTGAATGTACGTGATGTTAAGGGTTCAGGAACACAGCGCTATCTCCCTAATGTCAAAACCACGACCCAGGCAGTATTTATCCAGGAAAAATTGGACTGGGAGCGGTTTTCAGTGGATGCCGGTTATCGCCATGAAAATGTTCAGCATGAGATTCAGGATCAGAGTTTTAAACTGGCGCGTAATGCGGCCAATAGCACCCTACAAAATAAATCCTTTGACCTAAATAGTTTTTATGTCGGTTCGAATTTTAAAGCGACTGATTATCTGGACTTTAGGCTGCAATATTCTAAGTCAGAACGGGCTCCTGAAATTAATGAACTGTATGCCAGCAATCCGCATTATTCGGTTATGACGCAGGAGGAAGGCAATCAGGCATTGAACAAAGAAAAAATGCAGGGGCTGGAATTAATCACGCATGTGAACTGGGATGCTGCGAATATCGCTGTAGCTTTATATCAAATGGATTTTGAAGATTATTTTTATTTGTCGCATTCCGGTTCATCCATGAGAAACCGTTTACCGCTGAAGTACTGGAAGCAAACCGATACTAAAGTGAATGGTTTTGAGGTGGATATGAACTACACTTTTGATTTAGACCATTTTGGTGAGGTACAGGTCGGTGGTTTTGCCGATCTGGTTAAAAATAAGGCCACTAATCCGGAAAGTTTGCGTTTAAGTAATGATGGCGTGTATTTGCCGAATATGCCGACCAATCGTTATGGTGCCCACATTGAATGGACACGCGCCGATTGGTCAGCGCGTCTGGCAAGTATTTATTATGATCAACCGAGATATTTAGGAAAAAATGTGTCAGAGGAAGTGCCATTACCGGCATATAACCTGATGGATCTGGATATTCGTAAAAAAGTGACTTTAAAAAATGCCAGTTTTGATGTGTTTATGAATGGATCAAACCTGCTGGATGAAGAGGCACGTCCACATAATTCGTCCCTGAAATATATTGCGCCGTTACCGGGCCGCGCTTTTCAGCTGGGTGTGACCATGCATCTTTAAGGGTGGGATGATCTGAATATTTTCCTTGAATACATTGGTAGGTGGACTGCTTGATGTATTGAGATGGAGACATTAGATATTCAGGTTAGGCCTCTTGAAGATGCTTAATCTGAATATTGAGGAGAAGCGAGCTATTGAATTATATGCGAGAAGCAATTGAATATAATAATTCTTGACGCAGGTCGGCATTGGTCTCTAAATCAAATAAGGTTTTATAAAATTGTTGATCTGTTTCATTTTTTTGATGATCCACAATTTTTTTAAGCTGGTATCGGTATTCAATATGCCCTGCATGAAATATATTTACGTTAAATCCCCATAATATTTGTGTGTAGTTCGGGGCAGATGAATCTAATTTATTTAATTCATGTTGATAAAGAGATGCAGCAGCTGAGTAGCAATCTTTAATTAAAGAAGAAGGCTTATTTAGTGTTTCCATTAACATACATTGAAAGTTTTTTATGTTAGGTTGTTTGTTTTGAGCCAAAATTTCTTCTGTTAATGTATAGGCTTTCTCAATATCTCCAATTCTAAGGTACGAATTCATTAAAAGCCGATAACGTTCTTTTTCAAGATTGATTTGCTTCAACTTGGGAATAATAGATTTAAGTTTCTTTAAGGTTTCTGTTTCATCATCAATATTTTGAAATTCTAAAATTATAGAGTTGTATTCTTCGATAATGAGTTTACTTTCAGAACTGAGTTCTGGACTAGCTTTTGAACCAGAAGTGTTCTCAATATAATTATTAGAAGGACTGTTACAGGCAGTTGTTAAACTGAGTGTTGTAAAAGATATGAATAGTGGAAGGATAATATTTTTCATAAAGAGATTATCTTCGGTAAAAGTGAATTTATGTTTTTTATAAGAAGAGATTAGGTTCACAAAACCAGCTTTGTCATTAGGTTTGCAGTATAGCTCAACTCCGGTTTAACAACTATGCGTTGAATATTGGGTTTTGGTGGTTTTTCTTAAATTGCACTTTACAATGACAGCGAGGCAGTCGATTCGAGGTTGAGGATGCCTCCGAGTTTTGAATACTATTAAACTTATCTTAAAATTATAATAATTTTCTATTAGGGTCTGTTGACATTTCATAATGGTAGCCAAATAAAGATACAAGCTAAGGCAACAGAATTTTCATAGCTTTGCTTTAGCTTGTCATAGCGTGTGGCAATTCCTCTAAATTGCTTTAATCTAGCAAAGGCATTCTCAATTAAGTGCCTGATTTTATAAAAATACCAATCCACATGATCATTATTTGAAAGCGTATTGGATTTCTTGGGAATATTAGCTTGAGTCCCCGTTTTTTCTATCTGTTCTCTCAAGGATTCAGAGTCATACCCCTTATCGGCACAGAGAATTTCTGTCTCATTCAGGTCTATGCTATTAATTAATTTCGGTGCCACTTTTACATCATGGGTCGTACCATTCTCTATCAAAAACTGAACAGGGTTCCCATGAGAATCAACTGCCAAATGAATTTTAGAACTGTTTCCACCGATACTTTTTGAAATAGCCTGATCCTTGATTCCTGTAGCATGCTGATGGGCCCTCACATGGCTAGCATCAATAAACACCCACTCTAGATCAGCATCAGATGAAATTAACTTAAATATTTTTAATAACTTATTGTCTTTCGACCACCGGGAAAATTTCTTGAATATGGAGTTTGGCTTTCCGAAGGCAGCAGGTAAATCCCGCCACGGGCAGCCTGTACGGATTCTATAAAGAATAGCTTCAATAAAATTTCGAAGATTTTGTTTGAGATAAATACGAAAATTACGGAAAATGTTTTCTAACTTAGACCAGTGTTGATCAGTCAACATTGTACGAGGCATAGCGAGGAGTAGATTTGGTTTGGCGATTAAATTCTACTTTTTCGCTATTTTTTTTGCACAGTAAATGTCAACAGACCCTAACAATTCATTTAAAACGGCTTGGGTTGGCTAATTTTTGGCATAAAATATGTAATATTATGCAAATATATAAATTATAAATTTATATATAATTTTCAGCAGAATCTATCGCTGTAGTTTCTTTTTTTACTGCCTCCTCCTCTAGGGAGGCATTTTTTTGAGGAGAAAAATTATGCTCCATCTTCTATTCACTTTATTTGGCCTGCATGAGGTGACTGAAATCGACTACCTGCTCGATGAAGAAAGGAATGAAACGTGTAGCAATGGTTTAGATCAAGAGTATTAACAGCGCTCATCCCTATTGCTTCTTTCTCTTGGTCAAGACCTAAAAAGCTCACCCACTGGTGGGCTTTTTTATGGCTTTATACATTGCTCCGGAAATTACAATCTGTACAAAAAATGATCAAAATTGAATGTGAAAGCTACAAATTTGAATGATAGTTTAAATCCAGATCTTCCAATAGGTGAGGTGAGCAATGAAACTATTAGCTTTGATTGGTGTAGGACTTGCAGCAAGTTATTGTTATATCAATATGAAGAACAAAAACTTAAGTCTGTCTAATCTGGATTTCGATGAAAATATCCATAAAGTCGTTATTCAGAACTTTTGGGTTTAGTGGGTAATTTTTTATTTAGATTATCGAAATAGGATAATTTAATTGAATATTAATTTTTATGAGTGTCATATTATGACAACTTTTAAAATTTCTATTTATATAAAATTTGTATCAGGGCTAGCTTCTGATTTTCTCCCATCTCCGTCCTCCAGAACAGGAGGCAGATTATTAAGAGCAGAATATTATGATCCAGTTCCTTCTTTGTCTGTTTAGCTTTCATGGCGCAACTGAAGTCGAATACACAGGTGATGATGAAGAAATTCGGCGCTGTCAGGATTGTCTAAAAGAGCGTGAATAGGCGCTATACCCGCATCCATAGAGCATAGAAAAATTGCCGGCTTGGCTTAGAACGGATCTTTTTTGACTTTTTTAATTTCAAGGGCAATCAAGATTGATGCAAAAACAAGCAGTCCGCCAATGATCAATAATAATGAATCATTTGCCTTGAATCCAACCCAGAAACTCAGGCCACTGCTGACTACACAGCTTAACAGTAGAACAATTAAAATTCCGTATTTCACGATACATCTCACATTAATTTTTTTAATCCCGTGATGATATACCTGTACTATGAACCGCTTGTGAAAGGAAAAATATAGGTGTAACTGGACGGTCACGGTATGTGCAGTTTTGTGACCGCTGGGAGATGAGAAGGTTTTTTTAATACTTACTTGCTACTTAAGTCAACACACGCCAAGCGTTCACGATGCAGAGGATGATTAAGGAAAGGCAAAGGTAGAACACAAACTCGCTGCTCGTCGCGCTGGCCTGATCAAGCCTGTAGTAATAGAGAATAAAAACTAAAAATAGGATCGCAATAAGAAAAAGCATCGTTATTTTTTAAGTCTGAGATATCTCAGCATAATAGATGAGAGTGCATTGAAGGCAAACAGTGTGTCATTTTAATATGGAGTGTTCGTGCTTATTGAACTACTAACTACTAACTAGATGTTGATTAATATAAGATTCAAACTCAAGAACCCAATAAAGAAAAGAACCATCCATTAACCTTGAATCAATGTTCTTAAAAAGAATTACAAGCCGTCGAACCGTTTAAAGTCATTCTTATAGATTGAAGAATTTTAGAGCTAAAGCCATCCTCATGTAGACGTATGGCTTAAATAACATTGAATAAGATGTCATAATTGCTAAAATGCGATTCGTTTTTTATTACAGTTTTACAGGCTAAGAAATAAAGCTTTGTAAAACAGCAATCTAACTAGGAAAATTTTCAATGCTTGATATCTATTTAACGGATGTTCAGAAAAAGGTGCAATTTACCGATTATCCGGGTGAGCATCCTGTTAAATTTATTTTAAATTTTAAGAAAATTTTCCCAAGTGTGATGGAGCTGCTGCTGCCGGTGCTGCCTGAAAATGAAAACCTGGAAGACATGACCTGGGAATCAACCACGGCAGATCTGGAATTATTTAAATTGCTGCTCAGTGGTTGGGGCCTGATTGAGCTGCGTTTAAATGCTATTGCGAAATATAAAGATCGCGCTTTTGCAGACCGTTTGGTGAAGCAAGCACAGCAAAAACGTCAGGACTATAAAAAATCACAAAGCCAATTGGCGACGGTAGAGCTGGACTATCTGTTTATGCATGAAGTTCATGCGCAAATTGATGCAGAACTGGTCGAGCTGGGTGAAAAATTCTATTTACCGACCCTACGTGAATTGTGGCAGGGTAAAGTGGCGGCCAATGTCTTGAATGCACAATTCTAAACGGCATCTGCATTCTAGAAGTATATAAAAAATCCCCCTGTAATAAACTACATGGGGATTTTCTTTAGGAGGTAGATATTTAAAACCTGCTTTCCATCATCCGGTTTTAAAACCAGTCGCTGTGCATCGACAGGCAAGTATCATCAAATTCACTCAGTAATTTGGCCTGATGTTCAATTTCCGGTAATTCCCAGCGAATAAAATAGCGCGCCGCTTGCAACTTGCCTGCTAAAAATTGCTGATCTTCTGCCAACTCAGACTGGCCAAACTGCTGTTGCGCCTTGTTGGCCATATCCAGCCATAACCAGGAAATAATCACTTTAGCCATCATATCTAAATACAGTGCAGAATTGGCCAAAGCCTCATTGGTTTGACCTTGCATAAGCGCCTGTCCCAGTTTTTGTGTGGTGCTTTGTACCGTAGCCAGATGTTTGCAGAATTTGCTAGACAGATCCAGAATGGCCGGATGCTGAATCTGTTCCAGCGTGGTGTTGATGCGTTGCATTAGCAGATTTAAGCCTTTGCCATTGTGCTGCCATAATTTACGCCCGAGTAAATCCAGTGACTGAATACCAAAAGTGCCTTCATGAATCGGATTTAAGCGATTATCCCGATAATACTGTTCTACCGGATAATCACGGGTATAGCCGGCACCGCCAAGTACCTGAATTGCTAGATCATTGGCTTTCGGACCATAGGCAGACGGGAAGGATTTGACCACAGGCGTGATCAGGTCGAGCAGAATGGCGCTATCTTCCGAGCCACCCGCCTGATGTTCATCAATCAGTCGCGCGGCAAACAGGCACAATGCCAAAGCTCCTTCTACATAGGCCTTTTGCGCTAACAACATCCGTTTCACATCGCTATGTTCAATAATATTGACCGGTTTGCTGTCGCTATTTTTTTCACTGGCCAGTCGGCCTTGCGGACGGTTTCTGGCATATTCCAGCGATTCCAAA
Source organism: Acinetobacter sp. YH01025 (assembly GCF_013420185.1). Lineage (NCBI taxonomy): Bacteria > Pseudomonadati > Pseudomonadota > Gammaproteobacteria > Moraxellales > Moraxellaceae > Acinetobacter > Acinetobacter sp. YH01025. The sequence goes on from NZ_VOYR01000008.1 coordinate 19,361, forward strand.
TAACCGCGATAACCGATCATCGCGGCGCCCAGCCCAACACCGACACGCGCCTCGTTCATCATTTTGAACATATATTTCAGGCCCTGACCAGCTTCACCAATCAAATAGCCTAAGCATTGGTTATTTTCACCAAAATTCAGCACAGTCGATGTTGTCCCGCGATAGCCCATTTTATGTAACAGGCCAGCCAGTTTGACATCATTGCGTTCACCCAGCGTGCCATCTTCATTGGTCAGGAATTTCGGCACAATAAACAGGGAAATGCCTTTGACACCTTGTGGCGCATCCTGAATCCGCGCCAGCACCAGATGCACAATATTTTCAGTAATGTCCTGATCACCCCCAGAAATAAACATTTTCTGGCCTTTAATTTTGTAGCTGCCATCAGCTTGTGGAATGGCTTTGGTGGTCAGATCACCCAGAGAGGAACCGACATTCGGCTCGGTCATGGCCATGGTGCCGGAAAAGCGGCCATTGAACATCGACGGGACAAAGGTCTGTTTCTGCTGCTCGGTACCGAAGGCCTGAATCAGATTCGCTGCGGCGGCGGTTAAAAACGAATAAGCCACGGTGGCAGGATTGGCCGACATAAAATAGGCATTGGCAGCCATATTAATCAGTGTGGGAAGCTGCATACCGCCCTGATCATAATCATGCTGGGCACATAACAGACCGGCCTGGGCAAACTGTTGCCAGGCCTGTTTCACTTCGGCAATGGTATGTACCTGAGTACCATCAAAATGCGGTTCTTGCGCATCGCCTTTGGCATTGTGCGGGGCAAAATAGTCTGCTGCAATGCCGCGCGCCGTATCTAAAATACTGTCGAAGGTGGCTTTGTCATGTTCCTGATAACGTTCCAGCTGGGTCAGCTGTTCGGCTGAAAATACCTGATAGAGTAAAAAATCCAGATCTTTTTGATTGATGAGTGCGGTCATGGGATGCCGTTACCTGTTTTTATTGATTGCTCTTAGCTTAACAAGACTTGTATTGGCAGATAAATTGTCAATAATGACACTCAAGGAGCTAAAAACGACATTTGGGAAGAAAGCATGAAGCGGGTTTTTATTCTGGCCTATGATGGTGCACTGGCTTCGGCCATAACCGGTGTGGCGGACTTATTCAGTCTGGCCGGCATCAGCTGGAACCGGATTCAGAAACAGGATATTCAGCGCCTGTTTCAAGTACAGATTGCCTCGCCACAGGGAGAAACGGTGCAATGCAGTAATGGTTTACGCATTGAGGCGCATCTGGCCCATAGTGAAATCCAGCAAGCCGATTTGCTGGTGATTCCGACTTTGGCTGGTTCCATCGAGCAGATTCTGGAAAAAAATCAGTTGCTCATGAATGTTCTGCAACAGGCCGATCAAGCCCAACGCCTGATTGCCGGAAACTGTACCGGGAATTTTTTTCTGGCAGAAGCCGGAATTTTAAAGGGCCGCAGCGCCACCACGCATTGGGGTTTTAAAGATCAGTTCCAGCAGCGCTATCCGGAGGTCCATTTGCAGGCGGATCGCCTGATTACCCAGTCCGATCATGTCTATTGTGCCGGTGGCGGGTTGGCCTGGTTCGATTTGGGGCTACATTTAATTGAACGTTTTTATGGCTTTGAAATTGCCATTCAGACGGCCAAATCCTTTGTGCTGGATTTTCGCCGTGACAACCAGTTGTCCTATTCCTTGATGCGTATGAGCAAGCCACATCAGGATGGTTTGGTAAAAGAAATCCAGCATTGGCTGGAGCAGCATTTTAGTGAAAACTTGAATATGGAAGATGTGGCGGCGCGCTTTAATATCAGCCCGCGCACGCTCATTCGCCGTTTTAAAGCAGTGTTAGATGTGGCGCCGAGTCAGTATGTGCAGGCTATTCGTATTGAAGCTGCGCAAAAACGGCTGGAAGAAACCGAGCAGCCGATTGACCGGATTATGCAAATGGTGGGCTATGAAGATCCGAGTTCATTCCGGCGTTTATTTCGCAAAAAAACCGGCCTGACCCCAATGGAATACCGCCAGCGCTTTGGCCGGCGGTTTTAAGCGTATTGCTTTCGTTAGCGTGATAACTGTGGCTGCACCTGCTGGGCATGACGACCATGCAGCAGATAATACAGGCCTAAACACAGCAGCGCGGCGATGGCACTATAGAAATACATCTGCGCATAACTAACCGATTTCAGCGCGATTCCGATCAAATACGGCCCGAAGCCCAGCCCGGCATCCAGACAGATAAAATAGGTCGAAGTCGCCAGTCCCATACGTTCCAGTGAGGTACTTTTGACCGCAATAGTCTGACAGACCGATTGAATATTGCCATAGCCCAGACCAAGCAAGCCAGCACAAAGCAGCAGCATACTGGAGTTATGCGCCTGACTCAGCAGAAACAGGGCAATCGCCATTACAATAAAGGCAGGATACATAATGATATTTTCACCTTTACGATCCATAAGCCGCCCGGTAAATGGACGCGAAAAAAAAATGGCGATGGCATACATCAAAAAGAATAAGGACGCGGCTTCGACCAGATCAATTTCTTTGGCGTAAAAGTTAATAAACGACAGCACGCCGGAATAACAGATGGAAGCAAACAGCATAATCAGGGAAATCGGCAGTGCATTCTTTTCCAGATATTGGGTCCAGAAGCCAAAACCTTTGCCTGCTGTCGCGGTGGCTGCAGGTTTAGGCTGTGCCAGGTTCGGCATCCGGATAAAACAGGCCACCACCAGACAGCCCAGCGCTAAGGCACTGGATAAGCTAAAAATTGTCTGATAACTGGTGTGCAGCATCATCCAGATCGCGACAAAAGGACCAATCGCCGTACCCAGGGTGCTGCTCATGCTGTAATAGCCAATACCTTCACCACGGCGGGTGGGCGGCAGAGTTTGTGCGATGACTGTGCCGAGTACGGTAGAGGCGACTCCCATCATAAAGCCATGAATAAAACGGATGCCGAGCAGGGCAGTCACCCCCATCTCTATAAAATAGCCTAAGGAAAGCAGCAAGAAACCGACCAGCCCAAAAAGCAGGGTGCTACGATAACCGAAACGCTGTAGGCATTTGCCAATCAGCAGACGGCCAAATAAGGTGCCGACAATAAACAGTCCTGAAATTAAACCGGCTTCGGCAATGCTGGCATTTAATTCCGCCACGGCATAACCGACAATCACAATCACCAATAGGTAAAAAATCAGTACCAGTTGAAAAGTGATCAGACTGACCAGGATAAAGTTTCTGGTCCATAGCGGTGCTTGTGCTGAACTCATTTGTCTTCACCTTGTAGGGTCAGTTGTAACTGTTCACTCAGCTGATTAAGGATCTCGCGGGTATGGGCGATGTCCGCAACTGCAAAAGACTGCAGCAGCTGCTGTTCAAACTGATCAATCTGGCTTGAACAATGCTTGAAAAGTTCCTGCCCGTGAGAGCTAAAAGTCAGGCATTTCTGCCGTTTATCCCTACTTTCAAGCTGATGGATTAAACCCAAGTCCAGCAACACCCGAATACGTTTGGTGATGCTCGGTTTGGACACCTTTAAATAGGCGGCAATATCTACCTGGGTACATTGCTGTTTTAAATGAATGACATATAACACCTGCCACAAGGAATAATTAAGCTGATGCGGCAATAACAGAGTATTAACTTCATCGCTGAACAGACGTGCGCAGCGTAATAAGGCGGTACGAAATTTTAAGGGAGAGCTTGGCATAAAAAAATAGTTAACCAGGGTAACTAAAACAAAGTCAATGTACGCCTGTTCGGAATTTTTTTCAAGTAGGGAAGCCAGCGAAGGATTCAAAAAACAGATGATAAAAGATGAGGGGGCAACGTGTATTGCTATAGATTTGTTAAGCAGCGTTAAGGTCAATCAACTGAACTACAAAAATTCCTCTCATCCAGTCCTGTCTATCCAGCTGATAAACCGCAAGAATAAAAAATCAGCGCTTCTATCTTCCAAAAAAACTCATCAGTTGCAGAAATTACTCGCTTAAAGATTCTTGATCAAAAGCCTACACAAGGCCTATACAACTTCGTCCTATGCTGAAGCGCGATGAGAAAAATTCAAAACGCTATATTTAAAACTCTACACCCTGAGCGCAGCTCGACCTTTTGAAAGGTGGCATGATGACCCTCGGTTTTACCGCGCTGGAACTGGCCCGGATTCAGTTTGCCTTTACAGTTTCGTTTCATATCATTTTTCCGGCCATTTCCATTGGTCTGGCCAGTTTTCTGGCGATTCTGGAATGGCGCTGGTTACGCAGTCGTAATCCGATTTATCAGGACCTGTTTAAATTCTGGGTCAAGATTTTTGCGGTCGCCTTTGCCATGGGGGTGGTTTCTGGCATTGTCATGAGCTATCAGTTTGGCACCAACTGGAGTGAATTTTCCCGTATCGCCGGCAGTGTCACCGGACCATTATTGGCCTATGAAGTGCTCACCGCTTTCTTTTTGGAAGCGGGTTTTCTCGGCATCATGCTGTTTGGTTGGGGACGGGTGGGACCTAAAGCACATTTTTTCTCGACTTTAATGGTCGCAATTGGCACCTGTATTTCCATGTTCTGGATTTTATCAGCCAATAGCTGGATGCAAACTCCGCAAGGTTTCAGCATCGAAAATGGCATTCTGGTGCCACAGGACTGGTGGGCCATTGTCTTTAATCCGTCATTCCTGTATCGGCTGGCGCATATGGCAATTGCTGCCTTTTTGGTCTCTGCTTTGCTGGTGGCTGCCACGGCCGCTTGGCATTTACTTAAAGGCCGTCGGGATGCATTGGTAAAAACCTCGTTTTCAATGGCCTTGTGGCTGATGCTGATCTTAACTCCCTTACAGGTGCTGGTGGGCGATTTACATGGCTTGAATACCCTGCAACATCAACCAGCCAAACTGGCAGCGATGGAAGGGCATTGGAATACCAATCATGAGAAAGGCATGCCGCTGTATCTGTTTGGTATTCCAGATATGCAGGCCGAAGAAACCAAATATGTGCTGGCGATTCCCAACTTGGGCAGCGTAATTCTGACCCATTCGCTGGATGGCACCGTGACCGGTTTAAAAGAATTTGCCCCGGAAGATCGGCCCAATTCGACCATTGTGTTCTGGAGTTTCCGGATTATGGTCGGCTTAGGCGTGCTGATGCTGATTCTGGCGCTATGGGGATTGTGGCTACGTAAACGACAGCGTTTATATGAACATCGTCGTTTTCAGCGTTTTGCTCTGTGGATGGGGCCCTCCGGTTTTATTGCCTTATTGGCCGGTTGGTTTACCACAGAAGTCGGCCGCCAGCCATGGGTGGTCTATGGGGTGTTACGTACCGAAGATGCCTTATCGCCAGTGTCTGCAGAGCAGGTTGGCCTGAGCTTGATGATTTTTGTACTGGTGTATTTTGTGGTGTTCGGGATGGGCATTTATTACATGCTCAGACTGATGCACAAAGGGCCGGAACTGATTCATTCAGCGCCATCATCAGCCTCTGATGCTGAGCTTACTCAAGCCTCCAGACGGCCATTAAGCAGTGTCACCGAGCAGATCGACCCGCCCACCGAGCGTCCCAAACAGGAGCAGGAGCCATGATGGATTTATCTTTGCTGTGGATCGGGATTATTGCCTTCGCGGTGCTGATGTATGTGGTGTTAGATGGCTTTGATTTGGGCATCGGGATTTTATTTCCATTTTTTCCCGAGCAGGCAGAGCGGGATGTGATGATGAATACCGTCGCGCCAATTTGGGATGGCAATGAAACCTGGATGGTGCTGGGAGGCGCCAGCCTGTTTGCTGCTTTTCCCTTGGCCTATGCCACGGTACTTTCGGCCCTGTATTTACCGGTCATTTTAATGGTGATTGCCTTAATTTTTCGCGGTGTTGCCTTTGAGTTTCGTTTTAAGGCCAACAGCAGCAAACACTGGTGGGACAAAGCTTTTATTGGTGGCTCTGTTTTTAGCAGCTTTTTACAAGGCGTAATTTTGGGCGCTTATATTCAGGGTATTCGTACCGAGCAGGGGGTATATGCGGGCCATGGCTTGGACTGGTTAACGCCGTTTAGCCTGTTTACTGGTGCTGGCGTGGTAATGTTGTACGCCACTTTAGGTTGTGGCTGGCTCATTTTTAAAACCGATCAGGCGCTACAGCAGCGTATGTACCGTTTAATGCCGAAGATGCTGATCGGCCTATTGATTGTTTTAGCAGCCGTCAGTATTTATACCCCGATAACCCAGCCGCACATTGCCGAGCGCTGGTTTAGTGTGCCGCAGCTGCTGTATTTCTCTCCGGTGCCGATACTGGTGCTGATCTTTACTTATCTGGCTTTAAAAGCCTGCCGGCAACAGCAACAGTTTCGCCCATTTTTGTATACGCTGGCCTTGGTATTTCTGGCCTATAGCGGTTTTTTAATCAGCTTATGGCCTTATATTATTCCGCCCTCGGTCAGCTTCTGGCAGGCTGCTGCACCGGAAAGCAGTCAGCGTTTTACTCTCATCGGCGCGCTGATTTTAATTCCGATTATTCTAGGTTATAGCGCGATGTCCTATTGGATTTTTCGCCATAAAGTCCGGGTGGGGGATGATGGCTATCATTAAAGAAAATCGACATGAAGCACATCATTATAGGTCAGTTATTCCCTTAGTCATCAAGGAGCCGCAATGAAACGTACACAGCTGCTGTGGTTTATTGGTCTCTGGCTGGCCGGCTTTGTGGCTTTGGCGCTGATTGCCGGGGCTTTTCGTTTGCTGGTGCAATGGGCTTATTAAGCTGAATCATCTTCGGACTTTAAAAATCCACCTGAGCATTTTATTTACGGTTCTGTTTGCGATAGACACTTGGTCGCACCGGGCGGCTGCTTTTCCAGAGGCCTTTTTTCCGCGCTCTGGCCTGAGTCTGTAAGGCGCGCATACGTACTAGCTGCTTGCGATCACGAATATAATCTTCATAGACCCAGGCGGCGCCACGTTTGACCAGTTCTTCATTGACATTTTTACGGTAGCGATAAATCACCCCAACATGGCGGCCATAGCGGTCAATATCGGTAATTTTGACCCGTACCACCTTCTGATGCAGCATGGTTTTCACCAGACGCCGGGTTTCCGGACCATAACTTTGACTCGATTCTGGCGCATCAATATAGGCAAAGCGGATGCGGGTTTCTGAACGTCTTAAATTAAAACGGTATAGGGTGAGGGTATCGCCATCGCTGACTGCAGTGACCCGCGCCCAATAGGTTTTGCCTTTTTTAAAAGGTCGAAACAGTTGCTGCACAAAGCGGGAAATTTTACCCAACAGCATAAACGCAACAAGACAGCATCCGACGGCCAATGCCAGCAGCCAGAAAGGGGAGAGTTCAGTCAACATAGACGCTTTCAATTCAGCTGAACAGACCAAGCCAGCTGTAAACCGTGAAAAATAAAAGCGCTAGTGTAAAAGAAATGGCGCAATTCGCCGGTCGATTAAATCGCCAATCAGCCGGTTTTTAACAAATCAGCTACGCTGCGATGGCTGATTTGGCAAGGGATTGAGCGATATTGGGGATTTGATGACAATCAAAAACCTTAAATTTGAGTGTTCTAAATAGCCTAAGCATAATTAAGATTAATCTACTGAAATAGCCTAAGCAAAAATTTTAGAAATCTCCGCTCTTAAAAATGCATGACGTGCATTCTCCTGCATCTCCTTATACCAGAACATCCCCAAATCAATTCGCGGCAGGTCGACAGGCGATTCAAAAATATGCAGCTTCGGGTCAATATGTAAATGTCGCAAAATACTTTCCGGAATAGTCAGTATCGCGGTGTCATGCTGCGCCAGAATTTGCAGGGCAGTGGAATAATGCTGACAGCGTAATAATAGGGTTCGAGACAGCTGATTGCGCTTTAAATAAATATCTTCCAGCAGCAGGCCACTACGGCGTGAAGAAACACCAATATGCGGCGCAGACAAATATAATTCTTTATCTATGGATGAACGCTGGCTACAGACCACGAAACGGTCTTGGACCAGCGCCTGAAACTGGATTTTATCGCCCAGCTTGTGTTCCAGATCAATCACAAAATCAATTTGCTGGGTGGCCAGATCATTGATCATGGTTTTACGGTCCAGCTTGCTGCTTAAAAACTGAATCTGCAAGTTCAGCTGCTGAAAATGCTGCACCAGTTTAGGAAAAATAATCGGTTCAATTTCATCATGTATGGCAATTTTCAGGGTATGTACCATCGCCGGTTCAAACTGCTGTTTTTGCCGGGCAATATGCTGAATAGACAGCAGCGCAGTTTTAATAGTCGGATAAATCTGCTCGGCAAACGGCGTTGGTAACATCTGATGGCCGGTGCGAATAAACAGATCATCCTGTAACTGTAACCTAAGCCGTTGTAAGGCATGACTGGTGGCCGACTGGCTGATACATAAGAGCTGCGCCGCTTTGGAAATATTTTTTTGTTCAAAAATCGCAATAAACAGCGGGTATAAATTAATATCAATACGATGAAAAGTACCCAGATCCATTGGGCTATTATTATGAATATTGTGCATAGTGCTTAATTCAATAAAATCATTTCATGCATAATAATTTTTAGGTTAAGGTGTTGTAAAGCCAATATAACAACAGATTGAGGAAGCTACAGTCATGTTTGAATTGTCAGCACGCGCACAGGATTATCTCGAAAGAACCCAACAGTTTATTCAAACAGAAATTGAACCAATTGAGGCCGACTTTTGGCAGCAGGTGCATGAACTGAATCAGGGCGGTGACTGGACGCAATGGCAGTGGCCGGCACAATTAGAAAGTTTAAAAGCCAAGGCCAAAGCCGCTGGACTGTGGAATATGTTTTTACCTTGTCCTGAATTAGGACAGGGCCTGTCAGTACAGGAATATGCACATATTGCCGAACTGTCTGGCCGTAGCCTGATTGCCCCGACCGTATTTAACTGTAACGCGCCAGATAGCGGCAACATGGAAGTGTTATGGCGTTATGGTTCAGAACAGCAAAAACAGCAATGGCTGATGCCACTGCTCGAAGGTAAAATCCGCTCGGTGTTTTGTATGACTGAACCGGCAGTCGCCTCTTCTGATGCGACCAATATGCAGGCTACGGCGGTGGTAGAAGGCGATGAGATTGTCCTGAACGGGCGTAAATGGTGGTCATCGGGTCTGGGTGATCCGAATGCCAAAATCATTATTTTTATGGCGCATACCCCGGACGAAAGCAAAGACCGTCATCATCAACATTCGATGGTGCTGGTCCCGGTCGATACTGCAGGGGTGAAAATTGAACGTATGTTACCGGTGTTTGGCGATTACGATGCACCGCATGGGCATGGTGAAGTCAGCTTTGACAATGTCCGTGTGCCAGTAGCCAATTTTATTGGTGGTGCCGGCCAAGGTTTTGAAATTGCCCAGGGCCGTTTAGGACCCGGCCGGATTCATCACTGTATGCGTTGTATCGGTGCGGCAGAAAAATCACTGGAACTGATGATTGACCGCGGCATGAACCGGACTGCCTTTGGCAAGGAAATCCTGAAACTCGGTGGCAATTTGGAGCGTGTGGCCGAAGCGCGTGTGGCAATTGATCAGGCACGCCTGTTAACACTTTATGCTGCCTATAAAATGGATACTTTAGGCAATATGGCCGCCTTAACAGAAATTTCTGCCATTAAAGTGGTGGCGCCAAGCGTGCTGGAAAAAGTGGTGGATATGGCCATGCAAATCCACGGCGGTGCCGGGCTGTCCCGCGATACGCCATTGACCGGTTTCTTTGCCCAGGCGCGTGCCTTACGTTTGGCCGATGGTCCCGATGAAGTGCATAAAGGCATGATTGCCAAACTGGAACTGGCCAAACGTGGCTACAGTACCCGTCGTAAAAAATAAGTGGCAAAACACCAGAAACAGTGTGGGTCTTTACAGCTGAAAATGCTCTAATAGGGCAAGACCTAAAAAAGTGAAAAATTAGGAAAATAACATGTCAGTGATTGATGTTGGCGGTCAGGTTCGTGAAGGCGAGGAACTGGATATTCAGGCAGTAAGCCAATGGTTAAAGGCGCAAGGGGTTGATGTTCAGGAACCCGTTGAAGTGACCCAATATTCAGGCGGTGCCTCTAACTGGACCTATCGTCTGAACTATCGCAATGCCGATTTAATTTTACGTCGCCCACCTAAAGGCACCAAAGCCAAATCTGCGCATGACATGGCGCGTGAATATCATGTACAAAAAAATCTGGCACCGTATTATCCGGTATTACCGCAGATGGTGGCGCTGTGTCAGGATGAATCGGTGATTGGCTGTGATTTTTATATCATGCAGCGCGTGGAAGGTATTATCCCGCGGGCCAAACTGCCGCCAGAACTGAACTTTGATGAAACCCAGGTTCAGGAACTGTGCATTAATGTGATTGATAAATTAATCGAGCTGCATCAGGTGCCGTATCAGGGCACTGAACTGGAAAAACTCGGTAAAGGTGAGGGTTATTGCCGTCGTCAGGTAGAAGGCTGGGACAGTCGCTATGAAAAAGCCAAAACCCTGAATGTGCCATCATTTAAATATGTGCGTAAATGGCTGCACGAGAATATTCCGGCAGATTCCACCACCTGTATTATTCACAATGACTGGCGTTTTGATAATGTGATTTTAAATCCGCAGCGTCCAACCGAAGTGATTGGCGTGCTGGACTGGGAAATGGCAACTCTGGGCGATCCGCTGATGGATCTTGGTTCGGCTTTGGCCTACTGGGTAGAAGACACCGATAACCAGATTTTTAAAGCCACCCGCCGTCAGCCGACCCATTTAAAAGGCATGTTCACCCGTAAACAGGTGGTGGATTACTATCTGGAAAAAACCGGCCTGCAACCGGAAAACTGGACCTTCTATGAAGTGTTCGGGATTTTCCGTCTGGCGGTGATCGCCCAGCAGATTTACTACCGTTATTATCATAAACAGACCAATAATCCGGCCTTTAAAGATTTCTGGATTGTGATTCATGCCTTGCACATCCGCGCCTTAAAACTGATTGGGCTGCAAAAAATTGAAGCCAATGAGCTGGCACAAAAATATATGGTCAAATTTAAGGAGCTGCTGCCGAAATGACGACTATTTATTTAATCCGTCATGGTCAGGCTTCGTTTGGTGCAGAAAGCTATGACCAGCTTTCGCCGAATGGGGAGTTGCAGGCCAAACTGCTGGGTCAGTATTTTGACAATATCTTAAAAGAAGAACCCTATGTGGTGGCTGGTTCCATGCAGCGTCATCAGCAGACTGCACAGATCGCTCTGGCCGAATGTTTCCCTGAAGCTCATCTGGTCACCAATCCGGACTGGAACGAGTTTAACCATCAGCAGGTGTTTGCCCAATACGAACCGCGTTTTAATGAACCGCATTTATTAAAGGCCGATGTAGCCAAAGAGCTTAATCCGCGGGCGTATCTGGCAAAAATTTTTGAAGGTGCCATTGAACGCTGGACTGGCGGTGAATATCACCATGAATATGAAGAATCCTGGCCGCATTTCAAGGCCCGGGTCGAAACCGCCTTGCAAAACCTGTGTGATGAACTGGCCCAAACCAAACCGCGTTACGCGATTGTGTTTACTTCGGGCGGAGTCATTTCGGTTGTTGCTGGAAAAATTCTGGAACTGAATCCTAACCGGACTTTTGCACTGAACTGGGCCATCGCCAATACCAGCATGACCACTTTGCGTCTGGTCGGCAATGAGCCGCAACTGTTAAGTCTGAATGAACATCATTTTATAAAAGCACAACATCAAGAATTATTAACCTGGATTTAATCAAGGAATAGACAGATGACCAAAACAATTTTAATTACCGGCGCAAGTTCCGGCATTGGTGCCGGTATGGCCCGCGAATTTGCGCAAAAAGGCTATAACATGGCCATTTGTGCGCGTCGTATGGAACGTCTGGAAACCTTAAAACAGGAACTGGAAAGCAAGTACGGCGTGAGCGTGGCCGCAAAAACCTTAGATGTCACCAATTATGATCAGGTATTTGAGGTGTTCCGTGCCTTTAAAGAAGAGCTCGGCACAATTGACCGGATTATTGTCAATGCCGGGGTTGGTGAAGGCCGCCGGATCGGCAAAGGCAATTTTGCGATTAACCGCGCCACGGTTGAAACCAACTTTATTTCAGCGCTGGCACAATGTGAAGCTGCGGTAGAAATTTTCCGTGCCCAAAATTCTGGTCATCTGGTGATGATTTCTTCCATGAGTGCAATGCGTGGTATGCCAAAACATCTGACGGCGTATGGTGCCAGTAAAGCTGGCGTGGCACATCTGGCCGAAGGCATCCGTGCCGAGCTGATTGATACGCCAATTAAAGTTACCACCATTTTCCCGGGCTATATCCGTACCGAAATTAACGAAGGCGCGAAAAAATTACCATTTGAAGTGGATGAGCAAACTGGTTCACGCTTACTGGCTGCAGAAATTGAAAAAGCACCGGTAAAAGCCTATGTGCCGAAATGGCCATGGTTGCCACTGGGCTTGGCCATGAAAGTCTTACCATTAAAACTGGTCAATAAACTCGGTTAATCCACATGTATATCAAGTGAAAAGTTCCATTTGGCGCTTTTCACTTTTTATTTTAAATGTTTGTTTTAAATATTTGAAAATTTAAAAATATTTCATAGAAAGATAAAAATAGAGGGCTTATTTTGGTTAAAATAGGCCCGATTTTTTTGAAGATGATCGACAATGCGATGTTTCTGAAGCTTGCAACCTTGGGTTTAATTCCAGCCCTGATTATTCAAGGCCGCCGGGTCAAGAAAAATACTTTAAGATTGGCAGAGCCAGAAGGGGAACGTGAAGGCACGAGCGGTCAGGGACAGGCCTTATCTATTTTAATTCTGGGTGATTCAGCTGCTGCCGGTGTTGGCGTCAGCCATCAGGAAGATGCCTTGCTCGGCGCGATTCTGGCCGGACTCACTTCCGAATTTCAGGTCAGCTGGAAACTGCATGCCAAAACAGGCAATACCACGGGACAGGTCATTCAAAGCGTTCAGCAGCTGAACACTGAAAAGTTTGATGTAGTGGTCACCTCGGTCGGGGTGAATGATGTCACCAAATTGATACCAGCCGATATCTGGATTCAAAAACAGGCGCAGTTGTATCAACTGATTGCAGCTAAATTTCAGCCACAACTCATCCTTGCAGCAGGTGTACCACCGATGCAGCTTTTCCCGGCTTTACCGAACCCGCTGGCATGGCTGTTTGGCCAATATGCCAAGCAGATGAACCGTGAACTGCATAAATTTATTCAAAAACAGCCAAACATGGACTGGATTGAATATGACATTGCGCAATATCAGCAGATGCAACTGGAAATGGCCGAAGATGGCTTTCATCCGAGTAAAGAAATTTATCAAATATGGGGCAAAGAAGTAACACTCAAAATTAAACAACGGCTTAAGATGAATAAAGTGAATTGAGTTTGCTGCCTTATGATTGATGATCTTGAAATTGAAACCCATCCCTTTGAGCCTTTTTTACCCTCCAATGCCAAACTGCTGATGATGGGCAGTTTTCCACCGCCCAAAAATCGCTGGAAAATGGAATTTTATTATCCGAATTATCAGAATGATATGTGGCGGATTTTTGGTATCTGCTTTTTTCAGGATAAAAACTATTTTTTAGACCTGCCGAATAAAAACTTTCAGCTCGAACTGATTCAAAACTTTTTAAAAGATACCGGTATTGCGCTGTTTGATACCGCCTACCGGATCAGCCGTTTAAAGGGCAATGCTTCAGATAAATTTCTGCATATTCACACCCCGACCGATTTAAATCGGCTGCTCCAGCAAATGCCGCTGTGCCAGTACATTATGACCACGGGTGATAAAGCCACTGATACATTGATGGAATCAATGCCGGAAGGCACGCCGAAACCGGTAATTGGCCAATCTTCACAGGCGATCTTTGCTGGTCGAGAGCTGCATTTATACCGTATGCCGTCTTCATCTCGCGCCTATCCCTTAGCGGTGGAGAAAAAGGCTGAACTTTATTGCGGTCTGTTTAAGGATGTCGGCCTGCTTTAAAAAAGAGAGGATGTCTTTGGCATCATTGATGGATATTCTACCCATCTAAACGCATGAATATGCACCTCCCGAACCTGGGTGAAATCCGACCAGATCAGCTTGCTGCCGCGTGTCCATTTTAACGGCGCAATTCTAGGGCGCACCTGATGCATTTCCTCGGCAGTGGCCGGGCGTAACTCACCAATCTTGGCATATAAACGCACACCCGGATAAGTGCGAAATTGACCTGACATCATTGATTTTAGCCAGAACCCGCGGCTACTGTTTACGGCCTGAATACAGGCCTGCGCATTATGTTTGAGATGCTGTTGCAGCGTGGCAGAGTAGGTATCAAAAAAGAAACCGGTGGGAGAGCTGTCGTTTAAAAATAAGGTTCCAATCGGGGTGATATTCGGGATACCTTCCGGACTCACACTGGCGATGGAGCAGTGCATACTGGCGCGCTGCGCCTGCGCAACCACTTGTCGTATTTGCCCCCAGGTTTGAGCATCCATATTCTTGTTCATTTTTATACTCATTTTATAGTTAAAACCAGCATAATAAAGACCAGAACTATTGTTATGCGTGAAAGCGCAACTGCATATTCATCATAAATTGGATTTAAAAATAGAACGAGAGGAAATCTGACGAGCACAGCTCAGAAAAGAGCGAAAAACTTCGCTCTTTTTTCATGTTTCAGCAGTAAAAGCAGAATAAAAGGACTTAAGCTCCGTATTCCACATAATCCCATAAATTCAGGCGGGCTTTAATTTCCTTGCGGATTTGCGGCAACATCGGTAATAAAGTGCCATCAATCCATAAGCTGAGGGCTTGGGTTGAGAGCGGTTGCTGTGCATCATCCACCAGTTGTGCACCTTTGACCATCACCAAGGTTTCCTGTTCAGCCGCAGTTTCTACACCCTTAAACAACACCTGCAATTCAAAACCGGTGTCCTGAATCAGCCATTCCAGTTCCAGCTGAATATTCTCATTCGATTGCAACACTACCTGACCTTCAAGCTGCTCCGAGTCGGACAGGCAATCATGTTCGACCCGCACTTTGGCCAGAAACCACTCTTGCTGGCCCAATTCATTCAGGGTTTTAGTCGGGCTGAGAATATCACTTAATTTAAATTGACGGCTTAAATCAAAAAATTGCATGGGGAGAGATCTAAAAAAAGAAGAAAAATAAAGCGTGAATTTTAAAGTAATGTAGCAGGAGAGTAAAACCTTCTGGCGATAAATACGAAGTGAGAGATCACACAATCTCTCCGGGTATCGGGTTTGCTGCAAACCCATAGAGCAACTCGTATTCAATTATCTTGGTCAATGTATATTTACTGTAATGTGGATGTCATTACATCATCCACTCGATTGGGACATGGGTCATTAAATTCATCACAAAACGCTGGAAACTGGTGGTTTCCGGATCAACCTTGTGCTGAATCACTGAACCATCTTTTTGATAATCCAGCCAGATAATCTGTCCTTTCTCATCTAACCTTAGTTCATAGGCAATTTGCGGCAGGTACTGATTCAATGAATCTGAAATTTCATCCTGGAGTTCATCAGATTCCAGCACCAGCCCGACTTCGGTATTTAAAAAAGCCGAGCGCGGATCAAAATTAAAAGAGCCAATAAATACCTTGCCATCAATATCAAAGAATTTGGCATGCAGGCTGGAAGCACTGCGGCCTTTGGCCGGAATCACGTTACCGGTAATAATTTCATACCAGGTACGTTCTTCGCGCTGAATATAACGCTTGAACTCATACAGTCGAATGCCACTGGCCAATAGCTGCGGCCGGTATTGCTGATAGAAGGCATGTACAATCGGTACATCATTGGCCATATACGAGTTGGTCAAAACCCGGATATCAATGCCGTTTTCTGCCAGACGGCTCATATAATCCGTACCGCGTTGAGTCGGAATAAAATAGGCAGATACTAGTTCCAGATGCTGATCGGGCGTGCCCATAATTTGGATCATCTGATGGTAAATCATCTCTTCATCTTTGGCTTTGCCCTGGATTTTTTCTGGCGGGTCGGCCACAAAATGCGCTTTGGCCCAATGATAGGAACGCTGTTTTAAATACTGCGCCACCTGCTGTTCGGCAAAACTGATCCGGCGTTGCACTTCCTGTTCATCCAGTTGCTGGCTGGCATATTTTTCCCGCAGCAAGGTCAAGCTATTACGATGGTATTTATTGCTGTTCTGGTCCATCAGCTGGACCAGATTAAAACTCAGTTCATGGTTCCAGAAAGCACGGAAATTATCGTTGGCTTTTTTGACCGCATTACCGGCAAAGAGAATATCTACATCGGTAAACTGAAAGTCATCACTGGCATCAAAATATTCCCGGCTGATATTGCGGCCACCGGTCACGGCAATCGCGCCATCGGCAATAATCAGTTTGTTGTGCATGCGGTGATTCACAGCCTGCATCCGGAAGGCATAATCCAGTGCCCGAAAATGACGGAATTTATAAGGATTAAACAGGCGAATTTTAAAGTTCGGATGATGGCTGAGTGCCAGCAAGGTATCGTCCAGTTGGGTGCCATTCTGGTCATCAATCAGTAACCGGACCTGTACCCCGCGGTCGGCGGCTTTGAGTAATTCGGCCAGCACTAAATGACCAATTTCGTCATCGGTCCAGATGTAATATTGCAGGTCTAAATGATGTTTGGCGTTATGAATTAAATGTAAACGTGAAGCAATACTGATAAATCCGTCATACAGCGGTAAATAGGCGGTTTGTCCGCGTTGTAGTTGTGCCTGTGCCTCTGGTCGCGGCATCCAGTGTTCAAAATCTGGTTCAATTGGCGCATCCTGCGCAGCATAGTTCTGTTCAAGCGAATTACAACCGGTACATGCCAGAATCAGACAGCACAACCAGATCATGTTGTAATATTTTAATGGCATCATTTTTATGAAGTAGATTTTTACTGATTCATATAGATTATCATGATGTTATAGGTTGAATCTGTTGATAAAAAGCGGTTACTGTAAGACATCTGTTAAAGACGTATCAAAAGGATGATCAATTTCATGAAATCAAGAGCTGCGGTCGCATTTGGTCCGGGTCAACCCCTTGAAATTGTAGAAATAGACGTGGCTCCGCCAAAAGCTGGAGAAGTCTTGGTTAAAATTAGTCATACCGGTGTATGTCATACGGATGCCTTTACCTTGTCAGGTGATGATCCTGAAGGGGTGTTTCCAGCCGTGTTGGGTCATGAAGGCGCGGGTGTGGTGGTGGAAGTCGGTGAAGGTGTGACCAGCCTTAAACCGGGTGATCATGTGATTCCACTGTATACCGCGGAATGTGGTGAATGTCTGTTCTGTCAATCGGGTAAAACCAACCTGTGCGTGGCGGTGCGTGCTACCCAGGGTAAAGGTTTGATGCCAGATGGCACCACCCGTTTTTCATATAATGGTCAGCCCATTTATCATTACATGGGCTGCTCAACTTTCAGTGAATATACTGTGGTGGCCGAAGTGTCACTGGCCAAAATTAACCCCGAAGCCAACCATGAACAGGTGTGCTTGTTGGGCTGTGGCGTAACCACCGGTATTGGTGCGGTGCATAATACTGCCAAAGTACAGGAAGGTGACAGTGTAGCCGTGTTTGGTTTAGGCGGGATTGGTCTGGCCGTGGTGCAAGGTGCGCGTCAGGCCAAAGCCGGCCGTATTATTGCAATTGATACCAACCCGGAAAAATTTGAACTGGCCAAACAGTTTGGTGCGACTGACTGCATTAACCCGAATGATTATGAGCGTCCAATTCAGGAAGTGATTGTTGAAATGACCGGTTGGGGTGTTGATCATTCTTTTGAATGTATCGGCAATGTCAACGTGATGCGTTCCGCGCTGGAATGTGCCCATCGTGGCTGGGGCCAATCGGTGATTATTGGTGTGGCTGGTGCCGGTAAAGAAATTTCGACCCGCCCATTCCAATTGGTGACGGGCCGTAAATGGATGGGCACTGCATTTGGTGGCGTTAAAGGCCGTTCACAATTACCAGGCATGGTCGAGCAGGCCATGAAAGGTGATATTCAGCTGGAGCCTTTTGTTACCCATACCATGCCGTTAGAACAGATTAATGAAGCATTTGACTTAATGCATGAAGGTAAATCAATTCGTAGTGTAATTCATTTCGAGTCGTAATGACCTTATCTAAAAAACACCGGGCTTAGACCCGGTGTTTTTTTGTATCTGCACTCACAGAAACCATCACAACTGATATCTTTTTTCTATCAAAACTGCCCAGTCTCGCTACAAAGTAGAACTAGGCTGCATGCTTAAAGTCAGGAATATGCACAGAAAATTGTATATTCTTAAGCCATTTTAATTACAAAAAGAATATACAAAAACTGGGTATTTTTATTTACCGTGGGTTAAAAATAATTTTTATAGCTCTTATAATACATATTTGCATATAAGTGTGATCTTATTGGCACTATAACTCGGAAAATGCGATATGAGTCATATTAATCTGCTTAAGGTATTAAAAGACAAGTCCAAACAGGTCACGCCTAAACTTGAGAAATCTCCTTTTCAGAAAGACTTTATTCGCGCCATTGAAATGATGCCACAACTGATTTGGGTTAGTTCAGCCGGACATCATCTATATAATTCTAATTTTAAACAGTATCTTGCTTCAGATGAGCAAAGCCTGACTGCTCAAAGCTGGCTGAATGCCATTCACCCGGAAGATGCCGAGCATCTGTGTTTTTTATGGGAAAGTGCGCAAAAAAGTGGTCAGAGTTTTGAAAAAGAATGCCGGATTCGGGATCGCCAGCAGCGCTATCACTGGTTTTTGTTAATTGCCCGAAATTCGCAGCAGCTCGAGGGTTGTGACCAGTGGATGATCAGCTGTACCAATATTCATGACAGTGCGGTGAAATATCGGGAAACCAAAGATACCTTACGTGCCCACACCCATATGCTGGATGTCAGTGTTGACTGTATCCAGATTGTCAAACCGGATGGCTCACTGTCGCATATGAACCGTTCAGGTTGCCAGGCCTTGCTAGGCAAAGAGCGGGAAAAGAACTTCGGCATGAAATGGCTTGACCTATTACCACCCGAAGCTCGTGAAAAAGGTCAGCAGGCCATTCGTGAGGCGATTAAAGGCAAAAATTCCCGTTTCCCGGGTATGAGCATTAATCAGGATGAAGTGAAATACTGGGACAATATGCTGACCCCAGTGCTGAACGAACACGGCGAAACCACCAGTATTTTATGTGTGTCGCGTGATGTGACCTTGCAAAAAATTGCCGAAGATAAATTAAGACTCAGCAGTGAAGTCGATGATCTGACCAAGCTGATTAACCGCCGAACTTTCCGGAAAAAAACCAAACAGGCAATTCAGGTCGCCAAAGAAACCCGCACATTGGTCGGGGTCATGCTGATTGACCTGGATCATTTTAAAAATATTAACGATACCCTGGGCCATCAGGCCGGCGATCATTTATTAAAAGTATTGTCCAAACGCTTTCAAAAATATATTTCAGAACAGGTCAGTATTGCGCGCCTGGGTGGTGATGAGTTTGCCGTGGTGGTGCATTCGGTTGAAAATGAACAGCAGCTGATTGAACTGGCCAAGAAGTTTGCCAAACTGCTGGATGCACCCATTACCTATAGCGGCCGGGTCATTAACTGCGGCATGAGCATTGGCTGTTCGATGTATCCCAAAGATGCCAGAGAAATTCCCGAACTGATGAAATGTGCCGATACCGCGCTGAATGACCTGAAAGCCGGTGGCCGAGGTGGCATCCGCATGTTTGATCATTCTATGCTGGCGGCGGTCCAGAGCAAGGCAGAGCAGTTGCAGACTGCACGCATGATTATTCGTGAACAGCGGATTGTACCGTTTTATCAGCCGAAAGTGTGTATTGAAACCGGTGAGCTGATTGGCTTTGAGGCTTTATTACGCTGGCAGGATGCACAGCAGCGTTACCGTTATCCGAAAGAGCTGCTAGAAGCCTTTAGCGATTATGAGCTGACTACAAAAATCAGTGAATTGATGCAGCAGGCGATTTTTAGTGATTTACAAAGCTGGATCAAACAGGGTCTACAGACGGTGCCGGTGTCAATTAATGCTTCGCCGGTGGAATTGATGCGCGATAACTACGCAGAAGTGCTGTTAAAACGGATGCAGCATTATCAGATTCCGGCGCAATTAATTGAAATTGAAATTACTGAGCAATCGCTGGCCGAGCGTGGCTCTGAATGTGTGATTCGTACCATCCATAAACTGAAACAGGCCGGTATTCGCATTTCGCTGGATGATTTTGGCACCGGACATTCCTCCTTAACCCATTTACGTGATTATCCGGTAGATAGCCTGAAAATTGACTGTGATTTCGTCAACCGCATCAATAGTGATAAATCAATTCAGGCCATTGTCGAAGCGATTATCAAGTTAGGGCCGGTTTTGTCCTTGGATATTATTGCCGAAGGCATTGAAACCAAGGAGCAGTTTGAAACCCTGAAACAGTTTGGCTGCCATTTTGGTCAGGGCTATTTATTTAGCAATGCTGTCAATCAGCTTGAAGCCAAGCAGATGTTAAAAGCCGCTTCATAATCTTCAAATTTCTACGATATAAAAATATAAAAACGGGCACATGGCCCGTTTTTATTTGCGAGGGAACAGAGGTTTAAGCAGTGAGAGCAGTATCACTATGCTGTAATACCTGTGCCATGGCATGTGCCACTGCATCGACATTGTTCTGGTTGAGTCCTGCCACACACATCCGGCCACTACGCACCAGATAAATACCAAACTCCTGCTTGAGCTGATCGACTTGGGCTGCACTCAAGCCAGTATAGCTGAACATGCCGCGCTGCCGGGTCAGATAGTCAAAAGATTGCCCCGGTAAGGCAAGTTCGAGCTGCTGTTTTAAACGCTCACGCATCTGTTGAATGCGCTCACGCATTTCGGTCAGTTCGTCCTGCCAGCTTTGGTACAGCGTCGGCGTGTGTAACACATGCTGAATCAGCATCGCGCCGGTAGTCGGCGGGCTGGAATAAATCCGGCGTACGGTGGCTTTCAGCTGGCCTAACACGCTTTGGGCGGTGGTGGCATCATCACAGACCGCACTTAAGCTGCCAACCCGTTCGCCATATAAAGAGAAAATTTTGGAAAATGAATGGCTGACCAGAAAATTCAGGCCGGCCCTGTCCATCGCCCGGATAGCATAAGCATCTGCGTGAAAATCTTCGGCGAAGCCCTGATAGGCCATATCCAAGAGCGGAATTAGCTGCTTCTGCGCCAGTAGCTCAATCAGCTGATCCCACTGCGCTGGCAACAAGTCGGCACCGGTCGGGTTATGACAGCAGGGATGTAGCAGAACAATACTTTGTGCCGGCAGTTGTTGCAGGCAATCCAGCATGGCAGCAAAGTTCACCTGACCGCTATGCGGATCAAAATACGGATATTCATGACAGCGAATGCCGGCGCCCTGGAAAATCGCAATATGGTTATCCCAAGTCGGGCGGCTGACCCATAATTCAGAGGCCGGGAAATAGCGTTTTAAGAAATCTGCCGCCACTTTTAGCGCGCCCGAACCACCCAGCGTTTGTAAGGTCACTACACGACCGGCCTGACAAGCCGGACTATCTTCGCCAAAAATTAGCGCTTGGACGGCGCTGTTATAAGCCGGCATACCTTGCATTGGCAGGTACAGTTTGACCTTCTGCTGCTCGGCATTTAGGTCCTGATAAGCCTGCTGGATGGCACGCAACTGCGGAACCTGCTGGGCCTCGTTATAATACAGCCCGATGCTAAGATTAACTTTATGCGGACGCGGATCATGCTGGAATTCTTCCATCAGGGACAGAATCGGATCGCCGGCATAGGTATCGACATGTTGAAACATACAATCTTCCTGAATTAATAGCTTTTGGCTTTGATGAGCGCAGGATCGCGCGCCAGTTTTTTCTGTTTAAGGTAATAGGCCAGCGATAACAGGCCAATCCATACCGGCAGCAGACCGACTGCAATACGCATCGATGGGGTCTGGCTCATAATCACCAAGATACCGAGCATAAAGGCAATACACAGGTAATTGGTAAACGGATAGGCAATACTTGGGAACAGGGTTTGCTGTTGCTGCGCCAGCATCTGACGTTTAAATTTCAGATGGGTATAGGAAATCACCACCCAGTTAATCACAATGGCTGCCACCACCAGCATCATCAACAGGCTGAACGCCGTTTCCGGGAACAGGTAATTCAGCAGCACACAGAGCAGGGTGAAAAAGGCCGAAACCATCACCGCATTTACCGGAATACCGCGTGAATTGATTTTGCTTAAAAACTTCGGCGCATTGCCTTGTTCCGCCAGACCTAAAAGCATACGGCTGGTACAGTAGTTGGTACTATTATAGACCGACACCGCCGCAGTCAAGATCACGAAATTCAGCACGGTAGCAACGCCTTGACTGCCCAAAGAATCAAACATCATCACGAACGGGCTGCCGCCTTGTGCCATCTGGTTCCATGGATATAAGGCCAGAATAATCAGCAGGGTTAAAATGTAGAATAATAAAACCCGGTATACGATCTGATTGACCGCTTTCGGTAAGGTCTTTTTCGGGTTGTCAGTTTCTGCTGCGGCAATACCGACCAGCTCAATACCGCCAAAGGCAAACATGATCATGGCCATTGCCATCACCAGGCCCATCACACCATTGGGGAAAAAGCCGCCAAGTTCCCATAAATTGCTTAAATGCGCCTGCGGACCGCCGTTACCGGACGCCAGCAGATAGCTACCAAACGCAATCATGGCCACAATCGCCAGCACTTTAATAATCGCCAGCCAGAATTCCATTTCGCCAAACAGTTTGACATGCAGCAGGTTAATCACATTAATAAAAATAAAGAAGCCCAGTGCCGAGACCCAGGTCGGAATCTCCGGCCACCAGTAATGGATATACAGGCCAATGGCACTCAGTTCGGCCATACACACCAGCACATTCAGTACCCAGTAATTCCAGCCCGACATAAAGCCGGCAAACTTGCCCCAGTATTTATAGGCAAAATGACTAAAAGAACCGCTGACCGGTTCTTCGACAATCATTTCACCCAGTTGACGCATCATTAAAAATGCAATCAGGCCAGCAATGGCATAACCCAGAATGACCGAGGGGCCGGCCAGTTTAATGGTCTGGGAGATGCCGAGGAATAATCCGGTGCCAATTGAGCCACCGAGGGCAATGAGCTGGATATGCCGGTTGCTCAAGCCCTTATGTAGTTTGCCATCATGTTGTTGCATCTTTTATCATCCATGTAAAATCGACATCACTGTGTTGTTATTGTTTTGGCGCAGGTGATGTGATTGCTGAAATTTAAACATGCGTCGCCCCTGACACATGCCAAATCGCATGTGCAAGAGCGGCGTTGTCGGGATTTAGAACACCTGAAAATCAGGCAGAGACGTCAAGCACGCCACGTTTAATCTGGTCGCGCTCAATCGATTCGAACAGGGCTTTGAAGTTTCCTTCGCCAAAGCCATCATCTGCTTTACGTTGAATAAATTCGAAGAACACCGGGCCAATCATATTTTCCGAGAAAATCTGTAGCAGCAGGCGTTTTTCACCATCTTTGGTATTGCCATCCAGCAAAATGCCACGCTGTTGCAGCTCTGCAGTCGGTTCGCCATGTTCCGGTAAACGTTCTGCCAGCATTTCATAATAGGTTGCCGGTGGTGGGGTCATAAACTTGGCACCCATGGCTTTGAGCTTGTCCCAGGTCGCCAGTAAGTCATCGGTTGAGAAGGCAATATGCTGAATGCCTTCGCCGTTAAATTCTGACAGGAACTCGGCAATTTGTCCGTTGCCTTTGTCCGAGTCTTCATTCAGTGGAATACGGATTTTGCCATCTGGTGCAGTCAGCGCTTTTGAGGTCAAACCAGTGTATTCACCTTTAATATCGAAGTAGCGGATTTCCTGGAAATTAAAGATTTTTTCATAGAAATTGGCCCAGTACTGCATCCGGCCTTTGTAGACATTATGGGTTAAATGGTCAATTTCTTTTAAACCAGTACCCACCGGGCGCGGATCAACACCTTCAAAGAACTCGAAATCCTGCTGATAGATATCGCAGTCGACCAGAAAGATTGGTGAGCCACCAATGCCTTTAATCGCTGGAATATTCAGTTCCATAGGACCAATCACGTTTTTGATTGGTTCGGCACCGAGTTCGAGCGCTTTCTGATAGGCACGGGTTGCATTTTTGGTCTTAAAGCCCATGGCGCAGGCCGATGGACCATGTTCATTAAAGAAATACGATGCATAGGATTCTGGCTGATAGTTCAGAATGATATTGATGTCGCCCTGACGCCATAAGTAGACATTTTTGGATTTGTGCTTAGCCACTTGGGTAAAACCGAGCGTTTGAAAAACTGAATCCAGAGCGCCATTTTCCGAGACAAACTCAATAAATTCAAATCCGCATAGCTCTAAAGGGTTAGCTAAGTTGTGCATGTTCCATCCTCATGTATGGTGAGCAATCCAATTGCTTCACTTGTTGTTTTTGCAGGAATTTCCTGAAATCAGGGAGTTCCAGATGAAAATATCTTAGCAAGAGTTAATCTTTGTTCAATACGTAATATGATTACGCATTTCGTAACTTACAACTCAAATCAGGCTTAATGATAAATTAAAGTAATGATATTTATAAAATATTGTTTTGTGTTTTATTGGTGAATAGGAAGAAATATAATTGTAACTTTTTGTAAATGATGATGGGTGGGCTATGATTTTTAATGAATTAGTTAATGATTTTAAAAGGTTTTTAATGGTGGTGTTTTGACTGTAAATATCCAATAGAAGGTAATTTTAATGCGGATAATTTTTTATCCAAAAGTAATTTGAGTCTTTCGACGTGATTTAACCCGGAAGATAGGAGATCAATTGGAGGAAAGCTGTGTTTTGCTAAATGTGAAAGGAAATCCGGAAGAATGCTAAAAAACATCCAGAAAACTATTGTCAAAGCTGGAAATAGCGCGTATTTTATTTTTCAGACACATACTTTTTTGAAGAAATAAAGATGTTAAAGCAACCTGTAATCTCAAACGCATACTATTACTTCTGGCAGTTTAGATAATTGCCTGAACGCGTTCGGGCAAAATAAGGTTGCCCACCAGTTGATACCTGATCGGCAACCCTGATCAGGTTTTTTTATATCTTGAATTTAATCAATCTTTTGGAGATTCTCATGCGTACATTTAACTATTCATACTTTAGCAACTTTTATTGGTTTTACTTTAGTCAAGCTATGACCAACCTGACCTGTATTAGACCCATATCGCTCAAATAAAAGTTCGGACTGTCAAACCACAGTCCAAAGGAAGAATCAATGAACGCTTTAAATACTGCATTACAACAATCTTCAGCCAAAGAAATAATTTTAAGCTTACCTTATCAGCTCAAGTCACAATTGCCGCTTTCTGGCGCGCTGGCACAGCAAATTGCCGAGCAGCGTCAAACCATTCAGAATATTCTTAACGGTATCGATTCACGTTTGCTGGTGATTACCGGCCCATGCTCCATCCATGATCCTGCGGCAGCACTGGAATACGCACAAAAATTACAACAACTGCAAAGCCAGGTGGCAGACCAGATTTTCCTGGTAATGCGCGCCTATATCGAAAAACCGCGCACCACGGTTGGCTGGAAAGGCTTCTTATACGATCCAGAATTAAACGGTTCATCCAATATGCAATTGGGACTGGAAAAGTCACGTGAACTGTACTTGCAAATTATTGAAATGGGGCTGCCTATTGCCTCGGAAATTCTAAGCCCGATGGCAACGGCCTACTTTGACGATTTACTGGCCTGGGGTGCGATTGGCGCGCGTACCAGTGAATCTCAGATTCACCGTGAAATTTCTAGCCACATGCCGTACAGCATTGGCTTCAAAAATGGTACCGATGGTTCGGTACAAATTGCTTTAGACGCAATTCAATCGGCTTCACATCCGCATCAGTTCTTAGGCATGAGCCAGCAAGGTTTACCGTGTATTTTAGAATCACAGGGCAACCCGAAAGCACATCTGATTTTACGTGGCGCCAATATTGGCCCGAACTACCAGCTGGCTGAAATTGAAAAAATCAAAGCCAAAGTCAAAGGCGAGATGCCAGTGCTGGTGATTGATTGCAGTCATGGCAACAGCAGTAAAAATCCGTTATTACAACCAGAGGTGTTAAAAACCATTGTGGCAGAGCGTGCACAGACTCAGGTTCGCGGTGTCATGCTGGAAAGTCATCTGGTGGATGGACAACAGAAAATCTCGGATCAGATGACCTATGGCCAGTCCGTGACCGATGGCTGTTTAGGCTGGAACAAGACTGAACAGTTATTGTTTCAGGTCGCACAAGAACTGGTCTTACGACCGTTAAAACGTAGTGCTTAAACTGCAATTGTATTGAATGAATAGCCCCTGAACCTCAGGGGCTTATTTTTTATCAGCACCTTAAAATTAAAATAGAAAAGTTTGATGAAATTGGCAGATTATCTTGAATTTTTTGAATAAGTTGAAATTTTTATTGATTGTGAAATCAGGATGATTGATGCAATATCGACAACATGCTCAGCGCTGCCAATCGGTTGAATACCGGCGCGTTGGGGCCAAAAATGATGACAGAACAGATAGTGAATAATTGATGATGTACAGTGCAGAATTACTCGAAGATGCGCGTAAGTTTATGTTTCATATGCTCAGCAAAGTGGTTGAGTTTGGGGGATCAGATTTATTTATTACCGCGGATTTTCCACCGAGCATTAAACATCAGGGCATGATGAAAGCGCTGGGACAACAGGCGCTGACCGCAGAAAAAACCAAGCTGTTTGCCTACAGCCTCATGAATGAAAAACAGCGTAGCGAGTTTGAAACTGATCTGGAATGCAACTTTGCCATTAGTGTGCCGGAGGTATCGCGTTTTCGGGTCAATGTGTTTCAACAGCAGCTGCATGTCGGGATGGTGATTCGAACCATTAGCGCGGAAATTCCAAACTTTAGCCAGCTGAAACTGCCGGAATCGCTGAAGCATATTATTATGGAAAAGCGCGGTCTGGTGCTGGTGGTGGGGGGAACCGGTTCAGGTAAATCGACCTCTTTGGCGGCGATGATTGATCATCGTAATGAAAATTCAGCCGGGCATATTATTACCGTGGAAGACCCGGTGGAATATGTGCACAAGCATAAAAAGTCGATGATTACCCATCGTGAAGTCGGGGTCGACAGCCATTCCTGGCACAATGCGCTGAAAAATACCTTACGTCAGGCACCGGATGTGATTTTAATTGGCGAGATCCGCGACACCGAAACCATGGAACATGCGATTGCCTTTGCTGAAACCGGGCATTTATGTTTGGGCACCTTGCATGCCAATAACGCCAACCAGACGCTGGACCGGATTATCAACTTTTTCCCGGAAGAGCGCCGTAACCAGTTGCTGATGGATCTGTCGTCCAATATGAAGGCCATTATTTCCCAGCGTCTGGTGCGTACCGAAGATGGTAAAGGCCGCCGTGCGGCAGTCGAGATTATGCTGAATACGCCGCTGATTTCTGAACTGATTTTAAAAGGCCAGTTCCATGAGTTAAAGTCGATTATGGGCAAATCGCGTGAACTGGGCATGCAGACGTTTGATCAGGCCCTATTTGATTTGTATAACGAAGGCGCGATTTCCTATGAAGAAGCAATTCGTAATGCCGATTCGATGAATGAATTGCGCTTACAGATTAAATTGAAAAGTAACCGGCCAAGCGAAGCTTCGGCAGCTATGAGCTTTAGCATGCTGGAAGAGCCAAAACCGGAAGATGAAGATACGGAATCTGCTCCTCAACAGAGTGCTTAAGCTGCAATTTATCTAGCATCACTTAAAAAATAAAACGCCCAATTGGGGCGTTTTTTTAATTTAGGCCGTGGCTGGGTGATTAACCACAAACTTATAAAAGAGCAGACTCGACAACACCACCCCGGCACAGACCAGATAGGTGATACTATAGCCTTGCCAGCTAATCAGTAAGCCGACCAGTAGCGAACCGAGGGCAATGCCAATATCGTAGCAGGTGAAGAAAGTTGAGGTGGCATGGCCAATCCGCGATTTAGGCGCGCGCTGAATCGCCAAGGTTTGTAAACATGGTTGCAAGGTGCCGAATCCCATCCCAATAAAGATCGCAGAGACCATAAAACTGACCACACCCTGCATCTGGCTGAGCAATGCCAGACCTGCGGCAAACATTAAGATTGAAGGATAAATCACATAGCGTGGACCATAACGGTCATAAATTTTCCCGGTAATCGGGCGCAGGCTCATCATGGAAATAGCAAACACAATAAAGAACATGCTGGCATAACTGAGCAGGTCTTTTTCTTCGGCATAGGTGGAAATAAAAGACATGATGCTGGCATAAGAAAAGGCCACCAGCATCGCCATCACTGAAACCGTTAAGGCTTTTTTTTCCATAAAGTCATGCAGCGACAGCTTACGGCGAACAGTTTCAGCAGTCGCATTTTTTTCTGGCTCACGTAGCGGAATCATAAAACAGAAGGCAAAGCCCAGGCTGATAATCACCGCCAGCACAGTCGCGATAATGCTATAGGACCAGGTCTGGATTAAGGAAATACCCAGCAAAGGTCCGAGGACAATCCCTAAATTCACCGACATGACAAAATAGCCCATGCCTTCGCCTTTACGTTGCTCCGGAATAAAGTCATTGGCAATTGGCACAGTAACGGTGGTTAAAATACTGAACCAGATACCATGAATAAAACGGATGATCAGCAGCAGGGTCAGGTTGTCAGCAAAAATATAGGCAAAAGACAGCAGGCAGAACATGCTTTCGGACAGGAACAAGGTCTTTTTACGGCCCAGCTTTTCAATAATCAACCCGCTAAATGGCCGCACCAGAATAGAGGACACCATAAACAAGGTCATGGCCAGACCGGCCTGCGCCAGTGAACCGTTCAGCTCATTCAGGATGTAAATTGGCAGAATGGTGGTCTGGGCAAAATAGAAAATAAACAGAAACAGGTTATTGGAAAAACACAGAAGAAAAGGTTTGTTCCATAAAGGCTGTGACGCGGTGTTTGACATATTAAACCTTTGTGCTGGGATCAATAGGGCGTTTGTTGTTGTGCTGATCTGCCGCTATTGATATATGGGAGAGATAAGGCCTATCTTAAATTATTTTATGGTAAAAATATAGTATTGCTATAATTTATGTAAATTTTAATGTTATTTAATAAATTTAATTAATAAAATTATCTTATTGTGATAATTATATTCATTTAATGGGGTTTTGAGCTAAAAAAATCAGCCCGTAGGCTGATCTTCTTGCAAGATTATTTTTTATAAGCCGGCTTCATATTCGCTGCTTGAAAGCAGTTTTTCGACATCGGCCAGGTTGTCTGGCTTGATTTTATAAATCCAGCCTTTGCCATACGGCTCATCATTCACAAAATCCGGGTCATCTTCCAGCGCCGGGTTAATTTCAACCACTGTGCCGGATACTGGCGCGTGAATGTCAGACGCAGTTTTTACGGATTCCACCACGCCGGCCTGTTCACCCGCGGTTACTTGCTGGCCCACTTCAGGTGCTTCGACATAGACCAGATCGCCCAGTGCATCTTGAGCATGATCAGAAATACCTGTAACAACAAGATCACCTTCAATGCGTACCCATTCGTGTGTACGTGCATATTTCAGTTCTGAAGGGTGATTCATGATGACTCCTTAACTATTTAAATCATTTTTGGCATGTTTATACATGCTTTTGCAGAAAAACAAAAGTTTTATAAATACGGATCTTTACGCCAGTTGCTTGGACTGCGGCCACTCCAGCGCTTAAAGGCGCGGCTAAAATTGGCGACATCGCTATAGCCCAGTTCATCGGCAATCTGTTCCAGGGTGTAATCGGTACGTGACAGCAGCGAGGTGGCATGCCGGTAACGGACTTCATCAACCAGGGTAGAAAAAGAGGTACCTTCGGCTGCCAGCTGGCGTTTCAGGGTGCGATCTGACATATGCAGCTGGTCGGCGACATGCTCGATACTTAAATAATGCTGTTCGGAATTGGTCAGAATATCGCGCACGCGCATCGACAGGCGGCGCCGTTCACCCAAGGCAGAAAGTTCGGCTTCGCACTGGTTAATGGCAATCTGGCTGGCAATAGGATCGGCATGAATCATTTTCAGCCCCAAATACTGCTTGTCAAAACTCAAGATCAGATAGGGCTGGTCAAAACGGAAACTGTGATTCGGGAATTTGGCTGCATATTTTTCAAAGCCCAGCGGTTCCGGGAAATCAAAATCGACTTCACCAGAAAGATGCTCCATGCCGGTAATGGCTTTGGCCATGGTGATCATGCCAATAATCAGTGCAATCGCAATTTCGGTTCTGAGCGGTTCCAGATCAATTTCACCTTGCAGCTGCAGGGTGGCTTTTTCACCAAAGGTAGAGAAAAACAGCTGTAAAAAGGGCATCCGCAGCTGAATAAAGCGGTTGGCCAGCATTAAAGCATCACTAATATCATTGGCAGTCATAATCGCATAGCCGATAAAGCCATGAATCGAGATGCGCATTTGCGTGCCTAAATGATAGCCCAGCGTCGATTCACCGGTGAGATACAGCGCATGTTTGACCATGTCATTGGCCATGCTGGTCGGAATCCGAAAGTCAGGATCGGCCAGTTGTTCAGTGGTCAGATGGAAGGGAGCAAAAAAGGTTTCAGCGTTATATCCCCAACGGGAAACAACATTCAGAATAAGTAAGCCATAAACACCAGGAACACCCTGATCCTGACGCGGTAAAAGTGTTTTCATGCACGGTCCATTGCACTAATGAGTATTATTTTTTAAATTTGCTTGCCTATATTGGCATGAAAAAAACCGGAAAACTAGAAAAATTGTTTGACAAAATGACTGCTTAGGCCACCTGTGCATCCCGCCGGAACACCACAATTTTGGTGGTCGAAATCAGTAAAACTTCACCATGCTGGTTTAAGGCCTGTGTCACATAACTGACCAGACCACGGTCCAGCTTGGTTTTTGATGGACTGATGGCGGTAATTTCAACATCAACATGAATCAGGTCACCCGGACGGGTCGGACGCGGCCAGCGCAGACTGGATTCTGAACCAATCAGGCCATGTGCCACCGGAAAACATTCGGTCCATAAACGCATGGTTACCGCGGCAGTATGCCAGCCACTGGCGGCAATGCCTTGAAATACCGGATGCTGCGCGGCTTGCTGCACATCGGTATGGAAAATTTGTGGGTCATACAGGTGGGCAAACTGCTGAATTTCTTCTAAAGTCATTTCGTAGTCACGACTGACAAAGTGATCACCCACCTTCAAATCTTCCAGATACAACATATCAGGTTCCTTGTTTTTGCTTTAATTGTTGTTGCTCAATCAGAAAGCCACCAGTTTGGCGTTGCCACAGCTGAGCGTAAATTCCGTTCAGTGCCACCAGTTCATCATGCGTGCCTTGTTCGGCAATCTGACCCTGATCCAGCACAATCAGGCGATCCATCTGCGCAATGGTCGATAAACGGTGAGCAATCGCAATAACGGTTTTACCTTGCATCAGTTCATCCAGACTGGACTGAATTGCGGCTTCAACTTCAGAATCCAGCGCACTGGTGGCTTCATCCAGAATTAAAATGGGCGCATCTTTTAAGAATACCCGGGCAATCGCAATCCGCTGACGTTGTCCGCCCGACAGTTTCACGCCGCGTTCACCCACATAGGCTTCATAACCGCGTTTGCCACGTAAATCGGTCAGCTGCGGAATAAATTCTTCAGCCTTGGCTTTGGCCACTGCAGCATACATCTCTTCATCGCTGGCATCAGGGCGGCCATATTTAATATTTTCAGCCACGGTACGATGCAGCAGCGACGTGTCCTGTGTTACCAGCGCGATATTCTTACGCAGGCTGTCCTGGGTGACATCGACAATATCCTGACCATCAATCAGAATCCGGCCCTGATTAATCTGATAAAAATGCAGTAACAGCTGGATGAGGGTCGATTTCCCGGCACCGGAACGTCCGACAATCCCGATTTTTTCACCCGGACGGATGGTCAGGTTAAACTGCTCAATTACGTTTTTGTCGTTATAGGCAAAGCTGACATTTTCAAATTTGATTTCGCCCTGTGCGACATTTAAGGTTTTGGCATCCGGTTTATCTTCAATTGTGATCGGGCGGCCGAGGGTTTTCATCCCGTCTTGAATGGTACCGACATTTTCAAACAGCGCCGAGGTTTGCCACATCATAAATTCAGCGATGCTGTTCAGCTTGAGAATCATGGCGGTGGTGGCGGCAATAATGCCGAGTTCTGCCTGACCATTCATCCATAACCACAGCGCCGTACCCAGTACACCGACATACAGCACAACCGTTAGCAGGTTAATGCTGATTTCATACTGCGCGCCCAAGCGCATCTGTTTATAGACCGTGACCATAAATTCCTGCATGGATTCTTTGGCATACTGGCTTTCACGGCCGGCATGGGCAAACAGTTTCACAGTCTGGATGTTGGTATAGGCATCGGTCACGCGGCCGGTCATGACGGCGCGGGCATCAGCCTGGCTATTGGAGATTCTGCTTAAACGTGGAATAAAATAACTGGCTGCGGCAATAAACAGGCCCAGCCATACCAGCAACGGGATAATCAGCATAGGTGAAATGGCGCCTAACACCACGCTGATGGTAATAAAGTAAATCACCACATAGGCCAGCATATCGCCCAGAATAATCCAGAATTCTCGTACCGCCAGCGCTGTTTGCATGACTTTGGCCGATAGCCGCCCGGCAAAATCATTATGGAAAAAATCCAGACTTTGACGCAGCAGTAAGTTGTGAAAACGCCAGCGCAGGCGCATCGGGAAATTACTATATAAAATCTGATGTTTGATAATGGATTGCAAACTAGCAAAGAAAATATTGGCCAGCAGGATAAAAGTCAGAATAGTCAGATTAGTTTGATGTTCGGCCAGAAAGGTATCTGGCTGACTTTGACTGAGCCAGTTCACCAGCTCGCCAATTTTGGCATAGAGCAGGGCTTCAAAACTTGCCGCACCTGCGGTACACAGCACCAATAGCAATAAGTACGGACGAACACCGCGCGCGGCCTGCCAGACAAAAGGAAAAAAACGGGTAGGTAGTGGTTTATTTAAACCTTTGGTGGGGTATGGATTAACCAGGCTCTCGAACCACTTAAACATACACAATGTCCTTTTGAGCAAGCAGATTGATGATCATCATTGGTATCGGCCATGCGGCTTGTACAGACGAAGAGCATGTTCTATTCAATGCGCTACTGATCACGATTACCGCTTGCGAGATAAACAACAGATTTATTGCCAAGAATACCCAGTTTAAAAGAAAAGTAAAACTTTTCAGGGCGGTGCTGCTTTAAAATCAGGCAGATAAATAAGGCTTTGCAGTTGAAAGAAACCTCATATTTTTTGCGAGCTTCGATCAGAAAATATCTGCCTGAAACTTACAGAATTTCAATCTCGACTACATCAATATCGGTTGGTTTATAACGGTGTGTATCCACTTCACCGACCACCCGGACTTTTTTACCCGGATTCAGCAATTGCGCCGGTGTCGCCAGATCATGATCAATTTCGACATGGATGATGCCGGTCTGATCCTGAAGCTGGTACATATCATCTTTAATATGTTTATGAATAGTGCCATATACCGTAACCGGTGTTTCATCCGCGGCTTTCAGTGCCTGCGCAGTGGTCATAATATTTTTTGCTGCTTGCGCAATAATTTTCTGGTCATCATCCGCAAAGGCAGGAGCTGAAAGTGCAAGCAGAACACTGGCGAAGATTAACGGCATTTTAATTTTCATGCAGGATGTACCTCTTTCTTTTATAAGCTTAATTTCAGTATACGTAAAAACAGCGTGCTGCAATGCTGTGTCATTGTAAACATCAGCGGGCAGTGTTTAGGTAAGAAAGAACAGGGAAATGAGTCTGATACATTCGAAAGGGAAGATGAAAAAGAAAACCCACCAAGCGGTGGGTTCTCATGTGTTTAGTTTCAGTCTAAAAACTTAAGATGCTTTAAACGACTCTTTAAAATCGGTTCCAGATGGCGCCTGATACACCTGTAAACCAAACTCCGGAATAATTGCCAGTAAATGATCCATAATATCTGACTGGATATTTTCATACTCTTTCCAGACCGTGGTATTGGTAAAAGCATAAATCTCCAGTGGTAAGCCTTCGCTGGTCGGTTGTAGCTGACGTACCATCAGGGACTGGTTTTTGCTAATGCCCGGATGCTGCTGAAGATAAAACTCAACATAGGCACGGAATGTCCCCAGATTGGTCAGACGACGATGATTGTACTGAGCATGGTTGTTTAGCTGCTGGTTAAACTTCTCCAGTTCTTCCGCTTTGGTATTTAAATACTGATCCAGCAAAATAAACTCTTTCAGCTTGGCCTGTTCCTCAGCGCTCATGAAATGCACGCTGCTCTGATCAATATGAATCGAACGTTTAATCCGGCGTGCACCAGCTTCCTGCATACCGCGCCAGTTTTTAAAGGTGTCAGTAATTAATTTGTTGGTCGGAATGGTGGTAATGGTCTTGTCAAAGTTCTGTACTGTGACGGTATGTAATGACATATCAATGACATCACCATCGGCATTTAAAGATGGCATTTCAATCCAGTCTCCTAAACGCACCATGTCATAAGAGGCAATCTGTACCGAAGCCACCAGCGATAAAATCGTATTCTGGAACACCAGCATCAGCACCGCAGCCATGGCACCAAAACCGGCCAGCAAGGTGAATACATCTTTTTTCAGGAAAGTGCCCAGAATCATCAGACCGCAGACAATAAAGATAATCAGCTTGACCAGCTGCAAATAGCCCTTGATTGGTTTATTGCGTGACTTGGGATTGCGCTGGTAAATCAGGTTAAAGATATTCAGCAATTCGCCAATGGCCAGGGCAATGGTCAGGAAGATAAAGGCCTGCGCACCCATCTGTACAAAGGTGATGGCTTTATCAGACAAATGTGGAACGGTGGTAATCCCGTTCATGATTACAATCGCCGGTACAATATTGGCAATACGGCGGATGACGCTGTGTTCGGCAATAATTTCGTTGTGGGCAAAAGGAAGTTTGGAAATAAGCTTGCGAATGCCACGTACCACCACCTGCTTGGCAATAAAATTGGCAATAATTGCCAATAAAATCACAATACTGAGAGATGATAGCATTTCTAGCCATGGGTATTGATCTATCCAGTCTTGCAGATTCTGGATGACGTCAAACTGTTCCAAGTGATCCTCGCTTAATTCATTTTAAAAATGTGATAGAGTTTAAAGGTTTATGTTTAAATTTATAACCTCTAATAAAATTTTTATACATATCCTGTGCATCTGCTTACGTTCAATCGGGTCTGAATCACATGAAACAGCCTATAAAAAAACCGGCCCAAGCCGGTTTTCTTTGTAGTGCTTACCACATCAGGTCATCTGGAATGACATAAGCAGCATACGGATCTTCTTCATCGGTGGTATCCGCGTTGCTTTGTGAATTATTCACCAGAATAAAGCCTTCCATTTTCTGGTTAATACGCTCTGCCAACGCTTTTGGCAAGAAGGCATAACCGTCATTTTCCTTGGCAATCACCAGACTTCCGGCCACCAGTGCATTATAAATCTGCTGGTTGATGTAGACTTTTTTAATGGTGCCATCAATAAACTGATACACGCTGTCGCCATCGGTGTCGCGGATTTTATGCTGGTTGATCATTTGCATGATGGCGGCTTTTAGCTCTTTTTCCTGCAAGGCGGCTTTTTTCTCTTGTTCCAGCGCCTGATCACGGGCCATTTTCTGCTGTTTGTCCTGCTCGATTTTGGCTTTGACTTCAGCATCTTTACTCACACCTGTGCGCTGCTCATGTACTGCCTGTTTAGACAGTTTTTTAGCCTTTTTATTATCGACTAACCCTGCTTTGAGTAACTGTGCCTGTAATGCATTTTTGACCATGAGAAAATGTCCGAACTATTTCTGAAAATGTCGATAACGAAAATAAATCACCCAGTACACCAGACTTAAGCTAAAGCTTAAAGCCACCGGCACCAGGAAAGAGTTTAATTGTAATAAAGGATAAACCGCTGTCGCAACCAGACCGCCAATAAAGAAGCCAATTAAAATCAGCAGGTGCAGAATCACCCGGCGTTTGCCAACATGCAGGCCACGCACGCGATAGCCCAAGGCCAGACCCAAATCGGTCAATACCCCGGATAAATGCGTGGTCCGGATGATGGTGCCTTTGTAATAGCTGATCATGGCATTTTGAACGCCCATGGCTACACAGGCCCAGAGCAGTGCATAACGCGGGAAATACGGCAGTAAAATCCAGCACAGCAGAATAAAAATAGCCACTAAACTCAGCGGCAGCCCATAACGGCGTCCAAGGAGAAAGTGGCTATTTCCCAAGATAAGTCCACTATAAAATGAACCAATCACATAACAGACAACGACCAGAAACAGATAAATTACCTGTGACCATTGCCAGTCCAAAAGTGCCATTGCCAGCATGCTGACATTACCGGTCATGTGGGAAACGGACTGGTGCAACACAGTCACCAGTCCTAGAACATTAATGATTCCTGCATTCACAGAAAGAAAAAATGCACCCAGCTGAACCCAGAGCGGTAATTTTTGAAATGGCATAATTCATTGATTAATCAACAGACGTAGTGCATATATTAACGCAAACTACGATCAACTGCGGCAGTAAATAATACATCGGTAGATGAGTTCAGTGCAGTTTCAGTTGAATCTTGCAACACGCTAATCACCATACCAATGGCCACCACTTGCATGGCGATGTCCGATGAAATTCCGAACAGGCCACATGCCACCGGAATCAGCAGCAATGAACCACCGGCCACACCTGATGAACCACAAGCCGAAACTGTTGCGACCACGGATAAAATCAGCATGGTGCTAAAGTCAACCTGAATGCCTAAAGTATTTACCGCCGCCAGTGACAGCACAGTAATGGTTACAGAAGCACCAGCCATGTTAATCGCAGCACCCAATGGAATGGCGACACTGGCAGTTGATTCCTGTACCCCTAAACGCTTGGCCAAATCCAGGTTTACCGGAATGTTAGCGGCAGAGCTGCGGGTAAAGAAGGCGGTAATACCACTTTCACGTAAACATTTGAATACCAGTGGATATGGATTTGAACGAGTGACAAAGCCCACCATCATCGGGTTAATCACCAGCGCCACAAAAATCATGGTGCCAATCAGCACAGTTAATAATTGCGCATAGCTAACCAGTGTACTCATACCCGATTCGGCAAAAGTCACCGCCACCAGACCGAAAATACCAAACGGCGCAAAGTTAATCACCAGACGGATTACTTTATTCACAGCATCTGCAGCATCGGTCAGGAAGGCTTTGGTATTGTCAGTTGCATGACGGAAGGCCACACCTAAAGCCACAGCCCAGGCCAGAATACCAATAAAGTTGGCTTCACTAATTGCTGTTACCGGGTTAGCCACAAAACTTAATAGCAGATTCTTTAAAATCTCAGCCAGACTGCCCGGTGGTTGCATGTCGGTATTGGCCGGAATATCCAGGAACAGCGTGCTTGGGAACAGGCTGCTGGCAATTACTGCGGCCAGGGCAGCCAGGAACATACCTGCGGCATACATCAGCATAATCGGGCGGATATGCGCACTATGGCCAACCTTGAAATTGGCAATAGAGGATAACACCAGGACAAACACCAGAATTGGTGCCACGGATTTAAGCGCTTTAATGAATAAATCGCCGAGCAGGCTTAAGTAGGGCGCAAATTGTGGAAAAGCCACCGCAACTATCACACCTAAAATGATAGCGATCAGAATTCGAGTGACTAAGCTCAAGCGCAGAAATGCTGAGAACATAGGAAGGCCTTGTCTGAATTACGGACAATATAGGGGAAAATTAGCGATGTATTTTATACCGAAAATTTAAATAGCTTACAAAAAAAATTCATATAAAAATCAAATGGCTGTTTTTAAATAGAATATTCGAAAAATTAAGCCATTCAAAAGTCATGATTTTTTCATATTTTTATGCTTATGCCTGCTTTTTAGGGCGAATAATTGCCTGAAAAGCAGACAGGATCGGCATTTTAGGTGATGTCCGGACTCAGCTCGCGAATGGCCTGATAATGGGTCAGGAAAATTTTACCGCTTAAATGATTCAGTAATTTAGAGCGTTGCAGTTTGTCCATGACCGGGCCTTTAACTTCGGAAAAATGCAGCTGGATATTCAGTTTTCTCAGTTCATTGTCCAGATCTTCCAGCATTTCCAGCGCACTTAAATCAATGGCACTAATACTGGAACCGTTGATTACCACATGCTCCAGTTCCGGTTTCTGGCTGACTGCATTAATCAGGAAACCTTTTAAGGTATTGGAGTTTAAAAAGGTCAGGTCTTCATCAATCCGGATCGACAGCACTTTGGCCGAGGTCATGACCTGATGACGCTGGATATTACGGAAATGCTGGGTGCCTTCGACCAGTCCAATTTCGGCAATATGCGGCCGGCTAATACGCCACAGCAGCAGAATAAAGGTTGAAACAATCCCGATAATCAGCCCGGTAGAAATATCAATAAATAACACGCCGAAGAAGGTAATCCACATCGCCAGACCATCAGCCTTGGAATAACGCCAAGTGTCGATAAACGGTTTTAGCTCGACCAGTTTCCAGATTGACACAATAATGGTTGCCGCCAGTACAGTCAGTGGCAGATCACGGAAAAAACCGGTGAAATACAGACTGACCAGCACAATAAACAAAGATGACAGCACGCCAGCCATAGAGGTTTTGGCGCCAGCATCGGCATTGACCACGGTACGTGATAGGCTGCCGGTCACCGGAAAGGCTGAACTGAGGCCGGCCCCAATATTGGCTGCACCCAAGGCAATGAGTTCCTGATTGCTATTCAGCTGGCTACGTTGCTGCAAGGCGGTGGCCTGGGCAATGGATAATGACTCCACAAAGCTGATCATGGCAATCATCGCGGCGCCGGGTAACAGTTGCAGTACCAGCTCCAGATTCCAGAACGGCATCGACAGCGCCGGGAAACCGGAAGGAATTTCACCGACAGTTTTAATGCCCACCTGTTGCAGATTGAAGAAATAGACCAGGGCAATGGAGACCACCACCAGCACCAGCGGTAAAGATTTAATAATAAATCCGCTGGCCCCGAGGCGCTGTTTGACTGCTTCCAGATTAAAAAACTTCGGCATGAAGACCAAAAACAGAATGGATGCGATACCAAAGATCAGGCTTTCCCAATGCATCAGGCCGATATATTCAAAGACACTCAGCACAAATTCTGGAATATTGTTGGCTTGTAACGGCACATTAAACAGAAACTTTAACTGGCCCAGTGCAATCAGCAGTGCCGAAGCAATAATAAAGCTTTTAATAACCGGATGGCTGATCAGCTGGATCAGGAAGCCAAAGCGCAGCATACCGAGCAATAGGGAAATGACCCCAACCATCAGCGCCAGCAGACAGGCGGCTTGAATATACACCGGAGAGCCGACTTCAAATAAGGGATTTAAAGTGGCAAAGGTCATCATGGAGATGATGGCCACCGGGCCAATCGAAAGCGTAGGACTGCTGCCGAAAAAGGCATAGATGATCATCGGCAGTACACTGGCATACAGTCCCATCACCGGTGGAAGACCAGCCAGCATGGCATAAGCCATACCTTGCGGCACCAGCATCGCAATGACAATTAGCGAGGCCAGCAGGTCAGATTTCAGGGTCACGGTATTATAATGTTTTAACCATTGCCAGGCGGGTAAACGATCGAGCAGGCGTGACTTAAAATCTGACATATAAAAATCTAAATCATAAATTTAGATATATTATGCATAAAAAATGCTAAGAAATCTGCCTATGCAAAATTTATTAAAGTGGGGTAGCCGGGCAATACAGTCGATAGAGCGTGCTGAGAACTTCAACCAGTTTCGGATCTTTAATGGTGTAATAAATCTGTTTACCGTCTCGGCGGGTGTTCACCACATCACTTTTACGCAACATCATCAGCTGTTGCGACAGGGTCGGCTGGCGAATTTGAGTAATTTCCTCAATTTGCGATACATTCAACTCTTGTTGGGAAAGATGGCAAAGAATCAATAGACGGTCGGTATTGGCAAGCGATTTTAAAATCGTTACAACAGTTTCAGCAGAATCACGCATTACGTCTATTTCAAGACCATCACTCATAGTTAATTTCTCTAAAACACGTTGCTGCTAGTATAGAGCGAGTCGGGGCAAAGCGCTGAATAAAAGCGCCAAAACCCCATTGTTTTTTGTGAATAAATATATCAAATTAACTGATAAGATCGTGTGATTAGTATCACAATAATATCTGAGAATCTGATACTTTATTTTTTACTATACTCTTTAAACTGTTTGATTTCTTTCTCAGAGAACAGCAGCTTATCTGCAATGTGCTGTTGCAGCTCAGGGGCATACCAGCCCAGATAATCTGATATTTCTGTATCAAATTGTGGTTTCAGTTGTAACTGCTGACCTTGCATCTCCAGCAGTCCAAGCTGTTGTAAACTGCCCATAAAGCTCTTTAACGTGGCACTGTCGAAGTAATAACCGCTGTTTAAATTGCCTGACTCTGCCAGCCGTTTAAATACGGTTTTGGCCATTTTTTCCAGCGCTTTTAAATCTAACTGATACGGCTCGGCATATTCCTGCAATAACTGGCTAATCAACACAAAGTTGTTCAGGCTGCTGCGTGCCAGCGTTGCCAGACTGTGCATTGGATGTGTTGCTTGGAGTTCAAGCAGCTGAATGTTCTCCGATACCTCAATCCAGCCCAGTTGCTGCATGCTGTCGAGAAT
This sequence comes from Acinetobacter sp. YH01025, assembly GCF_013420185.1. Taxonomy (NCBI): domain Bacteria; kingdom Pseudomonadati; phylum Pseudomonadota; class Gammaproteobacteria; order Moraxellales; family Moraxellaceae; genus Acinetobacter; species Acinetobacter sp. YH01025. The sequence continues at coordinate 60,278 of NZ_VOYR01000008.1, forward strand.
ACGGTCAATCTGTGCAGGAAGTTCTGTGGCCGACCATTTTAAAAACAGCTCCGATTTCAAGAATGGATATAAGCGGCTGACGTGCTGCTTAAGCTGCGCTGTGGTGATCGCCGGCATATCCTGCACGAGCAGGGCAATCAGTGCCGGTAAGCTTAAGCAGTGCAGAATATTATTGCTAAAGTAGCTGAGTAAAATACGCTGACTCTCGGCCACACGAATCCAGGTCTGGTTATCCTGCTGATAATGCTCGACCTGTTTCAGCTTCAGCGCATATTCAATAATTTCTGGTGCCGACAGCTGGGTGATAATCATCCGATCATCATAATGGGTGGCTTTAAGCAGCTCACGATACTGTTCAATTTGGCGCAGTAAATCATCCTGGCTTAAGGCATGTTGCGGTGCATTCAGCAAGATGGTGGAAATCAGCGAAATCGGGTTAATCACCACCGCTTTATTGATATTTTCCAGAATTTCCCGTGCTGCCTGATCAACCGTGTTGATGACTGGACGTGGCAATTCATCATGAATTGAAAGCTGGATCTGATCGGCCTGATTCTGTTGCAGAATATTGTCCAGAAACACCGGTTCGCCGAAGTTGACATAGACCTGGCCAAATACTTTTTCAATTTTCCGCGCCGAGTTCAAAATGCCCCATAACGATTCAGCTTCTTTGGGCTTGCCATTCAGCTCATTTAAATAAGAGGTACCTTCCATCAGCTTTTCATAGCCAAAATAGGTCGGAATAAAGGCAATCGGTTTGGTGGCACCGCGTAAATGGCTTTGCACCGTCATCGACAGCATGCCTTTTTTCGGTGGCAGCAATAAGCCGGTACGGGAACGGCCACCTTCAATAAAATATTCCAGCGGGGTATTGCGTGACAGCAGGCTGTGCAGATATTCCTTAAATACCGATGTATATAGTGCATTACCACTAAAGGTACGGCGAATAAAATAGGCACCGCCACCACGTAAAATTTGCCCAACCACCGGTAAATTCAGGTTAATGCCGGCAGCAATATGCGGCACCATCAGGCCACGGTTAAAAATCACATAGGACAGCAGCAGATAGTCAATATGACTGCGATGACACGGCGTATAGACAATTTCATAGTCTTTGGCCAGTTCACGCACGGTATCGAAATGATGCACTTCAATCCCGTCATAGAGCTGGGTCCAGAGTTTGGTCAGTGCCAGCTCGGCAAAGCGTAAAGTCGAATAGGAAAAGTCCGATACAATTTCGGTCAGATAGCTTTTGGCACGGTTTTCTGCCTCAAACATGCTGACTTTTTTATCAATGCTTTCTTTACGAATCGCCTGTTGCACCGCCTCGGTTTTCATTAGTTTATTGATCAGGTTGCGGCGGTCGGACAGGTCAGGGCCTAAAATGGCTTCTTTATATTGGTTAAAGTTCTGGTCCAGGGTTTGCACCACAAAATGCGCCGGAGAAAAGTTCGGGCGCTCGGTCTGCGCGGTTTCCAGCAAAGCTCTTAACGATACCGGCTTGTGAAATTCAATATAGTTTTCACGGCCATATAAGGAAATATTCAGGGTTTGTTTCAGCTTGTTCGGTTTGGCCCAGGCATCGGCAAACAGCGCTTTAAACCAGGAATCTTCATATTCCGGCGCACGACCCCAGAGCACAGTTACCGGTACTAGCTGCACATCCTGATCCGGATGCTGCTGCAAGGCCTCAATTAGACGAATCAGGCGGGCTGAATAATGATAGCTGTCATGCGGATGATCCTGCTCATTCAGTGCCAGCATCGAGTTATCTTCATTGTACTGGCCTAAAATCAGTGGTGAAAACACCGAAGGCAGGCCACGCGCTTGCGCTTCTTTATCAATCAGTACAGTATTACTTAAAGAGGCATCTTGCAGTACATAGCAGATACGGGTATGTAGCTGATTCTGCGCCAGATTCTGTTCCAGTTCGCTGGTGCTGCCCAGGACTTGCGGGGTCACAATCTTATCTAGAATTTTTTGCGTCAGGTTACGATAAAGTCGGCTGTAACTCTTGTTAGACATTGCATTCCCTAAATATTTTCATGGGCCGGATGGGCTGTTTTTACAGTAGAACCTGAGGCCGGTGGGCTGACACGGTCGTCAGTCAAGATCAAAATTGAACTAAGTTTACAGCGATTTATAGGCTGGACTGAATAGATTTCATGGGGTGATCACCTAATTTAACGAAAAACTGGCCGTATTTGTGTGAAACTTATTCAGTTTTTATTGTAACCAATCTTAGAGAAATCGAATTTTAAAATTTAAAGAAGCCTGTATGATAGAAGGTGAGGTAAATGAAAAAAGACTTAAGGAAAACATGATGACAACAGATACAGCTTTTACCGCCCCGGACAATTTGGGGATTGCGGTTTATGCCAACAATGCCGAAGCCATTGGCAATACGCCACTGGTGCGCATTAATCGTGTCATTGGCGGGGGAGCCAATGTATTTGCCAAAGTGGAAAGCCGTAATCCGGCATTTTCCGTCAAGTGCCGGATTGGTGCGGCAATGGTGGCCGATGCAGAACAGCGTGGCGCGCTTAAAGCTGGCATGCATATTGTTGAGCCAACCAGCGGCAACACCGGTATTGCGCTGGCTTTTGTAGCAGCAGCCAAAGGTTATCCGATTACTTTAACCATGCCGGCCAGCATGAGTATTGAACGCCGTAAAGTATTAAAAGCGCTGGGCGCCAATCTGGTATTGACCGAACCAGCCAAAGGCATGAAAGGCGCGATTGAAGAAGCCGAGCGTTTGGTGGCGGAGCAACCGGATGTCTATTTTATGCCGCAGCAGTTTGAAAACCCGGCCAACCCGGACATTCATGAAAAAACCACTGGGGTTGAAATCTGGCAGGCGACTGGCGGTCAGGTCGATATTCTGGTTGCCGGCGTGGGCACAGGCGGTACGCTTACCGGTATTTCGCGTTATTTCGAAAAAGTGCAGAACCAGCCGTTGTATTCGGTGGCGGTTGAGCCGGCAGAATCAGCCATTATTGGTCAGGCCAAACGTGGTGAAGCGATTAGCCCGGCACCACACAAAATTCAGGGTATTGGCGCCAACTTTATTCCTAAAAACCTCGATTTAGACCTGGTTGATGAAGTCATTGCCATTCCAAGCCAGGAAGCAATTGATTTTGCGCGTAAGACAGCAACGCAGGAAGGCATTCTGGTTGGAATTTCCAGTGGTGCCGCAATGGCGGCTGCGGCACAGCTGGCTGCACGTCCGGAAAATGCCGGTAAAAATATTGTGGTGATTTTGCCAGATGGTGGCGAGCGCTATTTATCTTCAGTGCTGTTTGAAGATATTTCTGCCGACTAAGTCTGTCGACTGCAAAAATAGCCATAAAAAAGCTCGCCATCGTTGCGGGCTTTTTTTATTCGGCGTGACCTGAGGGTAGCGGATAAATACAGCGTTGACTGACCGCAGCACTCTCCACCTCGGGCACATCCAGCGCATCCCATTTCAACATTTGCTCGGTAAGCCAGACAAAATCCTGCGCTTGCGGCTGGGCTGACGATTCATCCACCAAACTGCGAATAATATTCTGAATAAAATAATAGCGTTCGACATGGACCTGTGCGGAGCAAGGAAACTGGATGATGCCGGCCTCATTTAGCATTTGCCAGACTGCTTGTACATCTTCCAGCTGGTGCAATTCGGCTTGCGCGCGCTGAATGGCAGAGGTCATGGCATTTAAGGTATTCGGATGCTGGGCGGCCCATTCTGCGGTTACCGCCAGTACTTTATCGGCCACTTGCGGAATAACCTGCTGACCCGAGAGCAGGATTTTAGAATAGCCTTGTAATTCGGCCTGGGTATTCCAGGGTTCGCCGACGCAAAAGCCATCAATCTGCTGCTGGGAAATCGCTTCGACCATATATGGCGGTGGCAGCGTACTGAGCTGAATATTTTTCGCCAGGATCGGGTCGGCCAAGGCCAGCCATTCTCTTAAACAGTAATGATGAATCGAGGTGTGAAACACATGCGCCAGTTGTATCGGGCGTTGCTGATGGGCATTTATCAGTTTTGTGGCGATGTGTGCGGCATCATCTTCCGACTGGATGCCCAGTTCAAAACACAGCGATTGACTCAGGCTGATGTAAGCCTGATTGGTACTTAGCACCAGCGGCGTTTGCAGCGGAATCCCCAGTTGGTCGGTGCCGAGCGCCGCCGCCGGTAACATGGCCGACAGGCAATGCGCGGCATCCATAAAACCAAAGGCCAGCCGGTCTCTTAAACTGGCCCAGGACGGTTCTTTTAGCAGTTCGACATTGAGGCCGGCATCGGCAAAAAAGCCACGCTGTTTGGCCCATAAAATGGCGACGCAGTCGAGCAAAGGAATATAGCCAATCTGAAGTTCGGTTTTTTCTAAGTTATGCATGGCTAATCCTTAAATTGGTTTTGCAGGAGTTGCTGGGCATCGAGCAGGCGCCGTGCCATTTCACCAATGGTCATCCGGTGGCTCATGGCATTTTTGCGTAGCAGGCCAAAGGCATCTTCTTCGCTTAAGGCATGCATCTGCATCAGCAAGACCTTGGCTTTTTCGATATCTTTACGGTCAGCCAGTTTGCCTTTGGTTTCTTCCAGATCGTGCAGCAGCTTTTTGTGTTTTTTAAACTGCTCGATAGAAATTTCCAGAATGCTGTCCAGTTTGGCCGGATCAATCCCATCGACAATATAAGCCGTAACACCGGCATCAATGGCATTTTTGATGGTGTCTTTGTGGCTGTTTTTGGTGAACAGCACGGTTGGTAAATCAAACTGGCTGACGCAGCTTTCAATAATGTCCCGATGTGGATGGTCCATATCCAGCAGAATCACATCGGCATGCAGTTGCTGTAAATGGAACATATTGGAATGATTGATAATTAAACAGGCAACCACCTCAAATTCATGCTGAATCAAGGAGGTTTTGATGAACTCTGTGCGCTCGAGATCATCATCAATTAACGCGATTTTCAGTTTTGGCATGCAACTCTCAATAGAGTCTGTACAACGAGTACTTTTAATAATGCAAAGATGGTGCCAAACCCGAATTTATTAAAATAAAACCTTTAAAATCAAAAATTAAATCTGAGCTTGACGGGAAGATGCACTTGCATGAAACAAAACGCACCAAGATAAGGCAGGGGACTTCAAAAAATAAAACAGGAGGCTGCCAGAACCGTGAAATCGGGAGGTAGACAGCATCTGAATACATTCACCCAGAATAAATAACTTTCAAAACCCAATAAAAAACAGCAAGCTACTGAGTTTTTCTAAAAAGTTGGCACGCTATCTGCATTATTCCAGCTGAGTCAAAGAAGACTCCCAAAATTTGAAAGACGGCCAACGACGTCCGCTCTGTTCGAATCTGTTATACAGCTATCCGTATAGCAGGTTAACCCACACGTTCAGTTCAGGTGGGAGATGGTCATGTCTTCAAATTTGCAAGCGAATAAAGCGACAAAAATAAGTCTATTTAACTTTAAAACTTCAGCGATGAGAGCCTTCCATATGAGTTGGCTCGCATTTTTTGTCTGTTTCTTTGCCTGGTTTGCCTGCGCACCGTTAATGCCAGTCATTGCCGGCGAGTTCAACCTAACCAAAGATCAGATCGCCAATATCAATATTGCCGCGGTGGCCATCACCATTCTGGTCCGCTTAATTGTCGGGCCGCTGTGTGATAAATACGGCCCGCGCAAAACCTATACCGCCTTGTTAATTATCGGCAGTATTCCGGTGTTTGGGGTGGCGGCTTCCAACAGTTATGAATCTTTCCTGTTTTTCCGTTTGCTGATTGGCGCCATTGGTGCCAGCTTCGTGATTACCCAATATCACACCAGCATCATGTTTGCACCGAATGTGGTGGGAACCGCCAATGCCACTACGGCAGGCTGGGGCAATGCCGGCGGTGGTGCGACCCAGGCACTGATGCCTTTGCTGTTATCTGCCTTGGTGATGTTTGGGGTCGAGCAGGCCATGGGTTGGCGTATTGCTTTGCTGGTACCGGGCATCATGATGATTATTGTCGGCATCCTGTACTGGAAACTGACTCAGGACTGTACCCAAGGCAACTTTAAAGAATTACGCGAACAGGGCATTCAGGTCGGCAGCGACAAAAAAGGCGGTATGGCGATTCTGCTGCATGCTGCACGTAACTACCGCGTCTGGATTTTATTTGGTGCCTATGCTGCCTGTTTCGGGATTGAAATCTTTATTCACAACATTGTGGTGATGTATTACGTCGAACACTTCAGCTTTGGCCTGAAAGAAGCCGGCATGGCAGCGGGCATCTTCGGTTTGCTGGCCCTGTTTGCCCGTGCATTGGGCGGCATTGTCTCTGACAAGGTAGCACTAAAAAGCGGTCTGGATGGGCGTACCAAAGTGCTGTTTGCCATGATTTTAATGGAAGGCTTGTTCCTGATTCTGTTCTCGCAAATGAACAGCGCCATGCTGGCCATTTTAGTCATGACCATTTTTGCCCTGTTTACCCATATGGCCTGCGGCGCGACCTATGCACTGGTGCCATTTATTGACCGCGACGCACTGGGCGGCGTGGCCGGCATTATTGGGGCAGGTGGGAACGTCGGCGCAGTCGCCGCAGGCTTCCTGTTAAAAGGCGTACTGGATATTCAGACCTGCCTGATGGTTCTGGGCGGACTGGTGGTAATTGCCGCAAGTTTTGTCCTGATGATTCGCTTCTCGGTGGAGCATAAAGAAAAAGAACAACGCCTATTCGAACAGGCCATTGTTGAACGCAATAACGCAGCCTAAGCCAACACAGAATATTATTGAGGAGAACTGTATGAAACTTGTCATGATTGGCCACGGTATGGTCGGCCACAAATTTATCGAATCGGTTTTGGAAACTGCGGGCGATGAAGTTGAAATCACCATTTTGGCAGAAGAACCGCGTTTAGCTTATGATCGCGTACATTTAACTGAATACTTCACCGGCAAGTCTGCCAAAGACCTAAGTCTATGCCGCAGTGACTTCGCCGATGCCTATGGCATTGATCTGCGCCTCAATACCAAAGCCACGGCTATTGACCCGGTACATAAACTGGTCACCACCAATCAGGGTGATGTGATTGCCTATGACAAACTGGTACTGGCGACGGGCTCTTATGCCTTTGTGCCACCTATTCCGGGCAATGACCGTGAAAACTGCTTTGTTTACCGCACTATTGAAGATCTGGATGCAATTAAAGCCGCTAGTCTGAATGCCAAATCTGGTGTCGTGATTGGTGGCGGTTTACTTGGTCTGGAAGCAGCCAAAGCCTTAAAAGACCTAAATCTGGAAACCCATGTAGTCGAGTTTGCGCCGCGTCTGATGGCGGTGCAGGTTGATGACCTGGGCGGTAAGGTGCTGCGCAGCAAAATTGAAGATCTGGGCGTGAAAGTCCATACCCAGAAAGCCACCTCCTCAATTGAAGATGGCGCGTCGGCCAAGCATGTGATGAAGTTTGGTGATGGCGCTGAACTGGAAACCGATATCATCCTGTTTTCTGCCGGGATTCGTCCACGTGATGAACTGGCGCGCCAAAGCGGACTCAGCATTGGCGAGCGCGGCGGGATTGTGATTAATGATTACTGTCAGACTTCCAATCTGGATATTTATGCGATTGGGGAATGTGCGCTGTGGCAAAACAAGATTTACGGTCTGGTCGCACCGGGCTATGACATGGCTCGAATTGCCGCCAAGCATGTGATGCAGCAAAACCCGAACTGCTTTGCTGGCGCCGACATGAGCACTAAATTAAAGCTGATGGGTGTGGATGTGGCATCTATTGGTGATGCACATGCCATGACTCCAAATTCACTCAGCTATTTTTATGCCGATGAAGATGCGCTGATCTACAAGAAAATTGTGGTTAATGCGGAAAAAAACCGATTGCTGGGTGCGGTGCTGGTTGGCTGTGCCAAAGAATATAACGATCTACTGCAAATGATGCTGAATGGTCTGGCAGTTCCAGAACAGCCAGAAAGCCTGATCATGCCGGGCTTTGCCGAGTCAGGTGCCAAAGCCGGTGGCAGCGGTGTCGATTTGCTGCCAGACAGCGCCACCATCTGTTCCTGTAATAACGTGTCTAAAGCCGATATCTGCCAGGCGATTGAAGCCGGTTCAACTTCACTTGGGGCACTGAAGAAATGTACCCAGGCCGCAACTGCTTGTGGGGGCTGTGCACCTTTAGTGACTCAGGTATTAAAAGCCGAATTGCAGCGTCAAGGGGTGACGGTCAATAACCATCTTTGTGAACACTTTGCCTATTCGCGTCAGGAACTGTATCACCTGGTGCGTGTGAACGAGATCAAGACTTTTGAAGATTTAATCCAGCAACATGGTCACGGTCTGGGCTGTGATATCTGTAAACCAACTGTGGCCAATATTCTGGCCTCCTGCTGGAATGACTTTGTGCTAAAACCAAGTCATGCCGGCCTGCAAGATAGCAATGACTACTATCTGGGCAATATCCAGAAAGATGGTTCTTATTCGGTGGTCCCACGAATGGCCGGTGGTGAAGTGACTCCAGATGGCCTGATTGCCATTGGCCAGATTGCCAAGGAATACGGCCTGTACACCAAACTGACCGGTGGTCAGCGCGTGGATATGTTTGGGGCGCAGGTACATCAGTTACCGGAAATCTGGCAAAAACTGATTGATGCCGGTTTTGAATCGGGTCATGCCTACGGCAAGTCACTGCGTACCGTGAAATCTTGCGTGGGTAGCACCTGGTGCCGTTATGGCGTGGATGATTCAGTTGGTTTGGCGATTTTCCTGGAAAACCGTTACAAAGGCCTGCGCTCTCCACACAAACTGAAAATGGCCGTATCGGGCTGTACCCGTGAATGTGCCGAAGCACAAAGTAAAGATGTGGGCGTGATTGCCACTGAAAAAGGCTGGAACCTGTATGTTTGCGGTAACGGTGGCATGAAACCGCGTCATGCCGAGCTGCTGGCTTCCGATCTGGATACCAGCACCTTAATCAAATACATCGACCGCTTCTTTATGTTCTACATTCAAACCGCAGACCGTTTACAACGTACTTCGGTTTGGCGCGACAACCTGGAGGGCGGGCTGGATTATCTGAAAGACGTGATTGTGCACGATTCCTTAGGTCTGGCCGCAGAACTGGAACGTCGCATGCAGCATGTGGTGGGTACTTATCAGGATGAATGGCGTACTGCGATTGAAGATCCGGAAGTACGCAAACGCTTTAAAACCTTTATCAATGCCAAAGCCGAGCAGCAGCACGATCCGCACATCCAGTTTGCCACCGAGCGTGGGCAGATTCGCCCGAAAACGGCAGCCGAGCGTGATGAAAGCCGGATTCCGGTGATGCGGGCATAACCTTCAAGATCAAGATGCATCTTCTAAAGCAAATCCGCCAGAAAAACCAAATGGGATATGCAGCAGAAGATGCCAAAGCACAGGATAACGATGATGACAATTTTAAAAGATATGAATGAATTGGATTGGGTAGAGGTCTGTCATCTGGAGGAGATTACACCACATACCGGCGTGGCAGCCTTGGTGGAAGGCCAGCAGATTGCAATTTTCCGTGTGGGGCAGGAACAGCGTGTTTATGCCCTGAGTAATCAGGACCCGTTTAGCGGCGCCAATGTGATGTCGCGCGGCATTCTTGGCGATTTGCAAGGTGAGCGTGTGGTGGCATCACCAATCTATAAACAGCATTTCAGTCTGGCCACCGGCCGCTGTCTGGAAGATAAAGACCAGAAATTACTGGTGTTTCCAAGCAAAATTGAACAGGGCCGGGTTTTTGTCAGTCCGACCGCACAAAAAACCTATATCACCAATAATGGCGTGCAACAGGAAAAAATGAAGCTGGTGCTGGTGGGTAATGGTCTGGCGGGCATGCGCTGTCTGGAAGATTTGCTGGATATGGCACCTGATCGTTACGAGATTACCGTGATTGGCGAAGAACCGTGGGGCAACTACAACCGGATTATGCTGTCCCCGGTCTTGGCCGGTGATAAAACGGTGGACGATATCATGCTGCATCCGCATGCCTGGTATGCCGAAAAAGGTATTCAGCTGATTGCCGGTGATGCTGCGGTGAAAATTGATCGTCCACGCAAGCAAGTCTTCACCCAGTCGGGGCAGGTGGTGAATTATGACCGGCTGATTTTAGCCACTGGCTCGCAGCCCTTTATTCCACCAATTCCGGGCACAGAGCTGGACGGTGTGCTCAGCTTCCGCGATATCTATGATGTGAACAGGATGCTGCAATATTGCGAACAGAAACGAAATGCTGTGGTTATTGGTGGTGGTTTACTTGGACTTGAAGCGGCCTATGGTTTGAAACAGCGTGGCATGAACGTTACCGTGCTGCATCTGATGGACCGTATTATGGATCGTCAGCTGGATAGCAAAGCCAGCCTGATGCTGAAAAACAGTATTGAAGAAAAAGGTATTCATGTACTGACCGAAGCCAATACCGGAATGCTGCTTGGTGAAAATGGCCATGTCACACAAGTCCGGCTAAAAGATGGCACGCTGCTCGATGCCGATCTGGTGGTGTTTGCGGTAGGAATCCGTCCGAATATTGCACTGGCGCAAAGTGCCGGCCTGCGCTGTCAGCGTGGGGTGCTGGTCAATGACACCATGCAAAGTTATGACCCGAGTATTTATGCAGTCGGTGAGTGTATCGAACATCGTGGTCAAACTTTTGGTCTGGTAGAGCCGCTGTGGGGACAGGCCTTCATTTGCGCCTCGCATCTGGCAGAACACGGCAGCTTGACCTTTAAGGCACCTACTGTTCCGACCCAGCTCAAAGTCAGTGGTTGTGATGTGTTCTCGGCCGGTAATTTTGAACCGGAAGATGATTTTGAAGACATTGTCCTGAAGGATGAAAAACGTCAGATTTATAAACGCATCATCATCCAGAAAGACAAAGTCATTGGTGCAGTACTGTTTGGCGATACCGAAGATGGCGCCTGGTATGCCGAGCTGATTGCAGATCAGACCCCGATTCATCAAATCCGCAACAAACTGCTGTTTGGTAAAGATTTTGCATTAAAGAAAGCGGGTTAAGAACAAACTATTCTGTCCTGTACTTAAGCGGATACACGGAAACGTCATCCGCAACTGTTTGAGCCAGGACAAAATATGAAAATGAATGTTTCTGCAACCTTTTTGATAAATGCCCGATGAAGGCGAGTTTTGCGGTTCTTACGCCACAGTGTGGCTCAGGTTTTGCCTACTTTTCCCGAAAGAAAAGTAGGTCGAACCGAAGCTTAATCCAGATAAATGAGTTGCATTGAAAAGACAGCGTTGGAATGAATCTTTTTGAAAAGAATTAAATTGTGTTTCAGCATCTAAGGAGCATCCATGAACAGCATTCCCGTTGTGGAACTTGAAAGCTCCACAGAATTAAAAACGATGACTACGCAAACCACCTGTCCTTATTGTGGGGTTGGTTGTGGGGTGAGGGCTCATGTCAGCCATTCACCACAAGGCGTGCAGGTGAAAGTCGAAGGCGATGTGCAGCATCCAGCCAACTTTGGCAAGCTGTGTATTAAAGGTAGCAATCTGGCCGATACCTTGGGGCTAGAGACACGGGTATTAACCCCAATGCTGGGCCGTAAGGACAACCGTCAGCCAACAGACTGGCAGACTGCCACCACCGAAATTGCGCAAAAATTCCAGCATTGTATCGAGCAGTATGGTCCGGAAAGTATTGCTTTTTATGTTTCTGGGCAATTGCTGACCGAAGACTATTATGTGGTCAATAAATTCGTCAAAGGTTATTTGGGCACGGCCAATATTGATACCAACTCGCGGCTGTGTATGTCCTCTGCGGTGGCGGCGCATAAACGGGCCTTTGGTGAAGATCTGGTGCCTGCTAGCTATGCAGATTTTGAACAGACCGAGATGGTGGTGCTGGTCGGTTCCAATACTGCCTGGTGCCATCCGGTTCTGTATCAGCGTATGATGCAGGCCAAAGAACAGTGCAATCTGTTTGTGGTGGTGGTCGCCCCACGCTTTACCGCGACCTGTGAAGCGGCCGATTTACATTTGCCGATTATGCTCGGGCAAGATGTGGCGCTGTTTAACGGCTTGCTGCAGTACTTACAGCAAAACGGTCATCAGGACCACAATTTTACCGCTGCCTATACCGAAGGCTTGCAGCAGGCGTTAGAAGCCAGCGCCGCGGAGCAGCAGCTGGAAAATGTGGCAGCGCGTACCGGGATTTCTGCCGAGAAATTACAGCTGTTTTTTGAAAAGTTTGCCCAGACTGACAAAGTCATGACCCTGTTTTCGATGGGGGTGAACCAGTCTTCACAAGGGGTGAATAAAGCCAACAGTATTATCAATTGCCATCTGTTAACAGGCAAAATTGGCAAGCCGGGCGCAGCACCGTTTTCCATGACCGGACAACCGAATGCCATGGGTGGCCGTGAAGTGGGGGGACTGGCCAATATGCTGGCGGCACATCTGGATCTGGATCAGCCGGCCCATCAGCAGCTGGTACAGCAGTTCTGGGACAGCCCCAAAATTGCCTCTCAAGCCGGGTTAAAAGCGGTCGATCTGTTTGAAGCGGTAGAAGCCGGGAAAATCAAGGCACTGTGGATTATGGCCACCAATCCGGTGGTGAGTTTACCCAATGCCGATCAGGTCAAACGCGCCTTGGCGCAATGTGATTTTGTGGTGGTGTCGGATATCTGTCAGGATACCGATAGCACTGCCTATGCCGATGTTTTATTACCAGCTTTGGGCTGGGGCGAAAAAGAAGGCAGTGTTACCAATTCCGAACGGCGCATTTCCAGACAGCGTGCCTTTTTGCCCGTACCGGGTCAGGCCAAGGCCGACTGGTGGGCGATCAGTCAGGTGGCCAAGGCCATGGGCTTTCGAGGTTTCGATTATCAGCATGTGCATGAGATTTTTCTGGAACATGCGGCTTTATCGGCCTGTGAAAATGGTCCGGTGACACAGCGTCAGGACTATCCGCTATTTCGCTACTTTAATTTAAGCGGTCTGAGCCAGCTAAGCCTGCAACAGTATGAACAGCTGCAGCCGTTGCAATGGCCAGTATTAACGCCTCAGCAGAATCCACCGGTGGAACAGCTGTTTACCCAGGGGCAGTTTAGCTTTCCGAATGGCAAAGCCCGTTTTATTGCCACTCAGGCCATCGACCCGGTACATGGCGCTTGTGAAGATTATTCTCTCATTCTGAATACTGGCCGGATTCGTGACCAGTGGCACACCATGAGCCGTACCGGTTTATCGGCCAATTTAAGCACTCACAAAGCCGAGCCCTATTGTGAAATTCACCCCAATGATGCACTGAAATATGGCCTGAAAGATGGGGAACTGGTGGAGCTGAAATCCCGCTGGGGCAGTTGTGTACTGCGGGTTGAAGTTTCGACTGGTATTCGCCGTGGTCAGCTGTTTGCGCCCATTCACTGGAATGATCAGGTCGCTTCCGATGCGCGAATTGGAAAAGTGGTCAATCCGGTGGTGGATGCCATTTCCGGCGAACCCGAATTTAAACATACCCCGGCTAGCATCCAGCCATTTTATACCGACTGGCAGGGCGTGCTGTATATTCGCCACGGTCATGAAGCGGCAGTTCAGGCCACTTTGGCGCAGGTAGCGTGGTGGAGCAAGATTCAGACCGCCAAAGCGGTGCGTTATGAACTGGCCGACCGGAAAAAATTTAAACATACCGCCGCACAGATTAAACAGCTGCTGCAGCTGGAAGATAGCCGCTTTGAATGGCTGCAGCTGGAAGATCCATCGGCATTCATCAGCCATAGTGTGGTGTTACAGGACGGGATTTTAATTGCCAGCCTGTATATTGCGCCCAACGCTTTATTGCCCGATCGGGACTGGGTTGCCAGCCTGTTTAAACGTGAGCGTTTAAGTGCCACGCATCGCAAAGCCTTGCTGGCCGGACAGGCCATGTCGGTACAGAACAATGAAGGACCGCTGGTATGTAGCTGCTTTAAAGTCGGCAAAAACCGCATCATCCAGACCATTCGGGAGCAGCAGTTAAGCCATGAAAAACAGGTCACGGCCTGTTTAAAAGCTGGCGGCAATTGCGGTTCATGTTTACCGGAAATTCGTGGCCTGATTAAAGCCTGTCAGATGGAGGAAATGCCATGAATCGCAACTATGCCACCATTCAGATGGATTATCCTGCCACGGATCTGGTCATTCTGGCGGGCGGACAAGCCCGCCGCATGAATGGCATGAACAAGCTGCTACAAAAGTTTGATGATGATATCCAGCTGCTCAAAATCCAGCGGCGCTTTAAAACGGAAATTCAGCAATTGTGGATCAATAGCCATCGTGATCGTTCCATTTATGCCAGATTGCTGCCGCATCTGCATTGTTATCATGATGATGAAGGCGGTTTTCTAGGCCCGTTGATGGGCATGAAAAGCGCCTGGGGCCATGTACAGGCCGACTATGTGCTGTTTATTCCCTGTGATGTGACCTATATTCCGCCCGATGTGCTGCCACGGTTGCATCAGCGTCTGGCCAGACAGCCGCAGGCCGACGTGGCCTATGTGATGATGAACGGGCAGGCGCTGTATCCATTTTGTCTGATGAAACGCAGCAGTTTGCCCACACTTCGCGCGCATCTTGCACAACATCAGCGCAGTTTAAAGCACTGTTTCGCAGAAATGCATGCTCAGGTGGCAAAATTTAAAAATCGTGCGCTATTTTTTCACAGTATTAACTCGCTGGATGAACTGCAACAGTATCGTCAGCTGAAATTTCTTTAAAAATCATCTCATTTCTTCGCTTCTAGCATGTGCTGGGCAGAATTTAAACACTCTCTTTATTAAAAGCCCAAAGTTGGAACATTAATTGCAAATTCAAGCCTAAAGCGCGGCATGTGATCCGTGCAAACCTATTGCCTATTGCACAGCCATGAAGCAATTGCCCAGAGGATAACAGGCGTGATCAATCCCCAGATTCCCGTGAGACCCGCATATTTTCAGGATCAGTTTGGCCGGAGCAAACGCAAACTGCGGATTTCTGTGACCGATCGCTGCAATTTTAAATGCGTCTACTGTATGCCTGAACATCCTGAATGGATGAAGAAACATCAGTTGCTGAGTTTTGAAGCCTTGCTGCAGTTTTGCCAGTTGATGGTTGAGCAGGGGATTCAGCATATCCGCATTACCGGCGGCGAACCGTTGATGCGTCAGGGGGTGGTGCATTTTATCCGGGATTTACAGCCGCTACGCCAATTGGGGCTGGCGAGAATTTCCATGACCACAAATGGCCATTATTTAAGCCACTATGCGCAGGAATTAAAACAGGCCGGTCTGGATGATTTAAATATCAGCCTCGACAGTTTAGATCCGCAGCAGTTTTTTACGCTAACCCAAAAACAGTTAAAGCCGGTACTTGACGGGATTCAGGCCGCCCAGCAGGCGCATTTGCCTGTCAAACTAAATAGCGTGCTCATTAAAGGCATTAATGACGACCAGATGGTGCCACTTTTGCAGTGGAGCAAAGCCCGGCAGATTGCGCTACGTTTTATTGAATTTATGCCGCTGGATGGTGATGGTCGCTGGAGCGCCGCGCATGTAGTGACGGAACAGGAGATTTTGCAACGCCTAAGCCTGCATTTTCCGGTCGAAGCCATCCACAGCCAAGGCGCGAATCCGGCACGGGAATATCGGGTCGATGGCCACCCGGTAGGGATTATTTCCACCATCAGTCATGCCTTTTGTGGCCAGTGTGACCGGTTGCGTTTAAGTGCCCAGGGTGAACTGTATAACTGCCTGTTTGCCGAACAGCCTGTGCCCTTAAAAGTATTGATTGAACAGCTACAGACTCACACGGCGCCCGTGGCACGTGAGCAGTTACTGCAGCAATTACAAAGCTATATCTGGCAGAAAAAAGCCGGCTTTCATGCCATTCATTCTCAAGCCACAACCACTGCCGGGAGCACCCGGAAAATCAGCATGTATATGATTGGAGGTTAAGTATGCACGATATCCTGATTCAGATTGAAGCCTTTGGCGCTGTAAAACAGGCGCTGCCAGAAACTATTCAGATGCAGTGCCTGCCCGGTACGGCCATTGCGGACTTGTTGCTGCAGTTAAACCACAGTTATCCAGCGGCAGCGTCTCTGGTCGAACGTTGTGCCTGCGCGATTGGTGAAGATATTGTGCCACGCCAGCAGACTTTGCAGCACAGTACCACGCTGGTGTTGCTGTCACCGGTGGCAGGAGGTTAAACGATGCAACATCTAAAACAGTTTGCCCGGATTCAGGATATGCCACTCAGCCAGTCCAGCTTCGATGAGATTCAGCACTTTCCCGAATGTGGTGGCATTGGCATTTTTGTGGGCACAGTTCGCAACCATCATGAAGGTAAAGCGGTGCAGTCGCTGAAATATACCGCCTATGCACCGGTGGCAGAAAAAATGATCCGGCAGATTGAGCAGGAAATTCAGCAGCAATATGGCGTGTCGTATGTGCGGGTCATCCACCGGATTGGGGATTTAGCCATTGGTGAAACCGCAATTATTGCCATGGCGTATGCACCGCATCGCCGTGAAGCCTTTCAGGCCTGTGAGGTGGCGGTGGAGCGGGTCAAACATGAAGTCCCGGTTTGGAAAGAAGAATTTTATTGCGATGGCAGCAGCCAGTATGTCGAAGGCTGTTGTATTCGTAAAGATCATCCGCCAGTGGAAGCGAATACGCAAACCGATTGCTGCAATCACTCCCATGCAGGCGAAAACGCCTATCAATGGCCGCTTTAAATCCGATGTTAAGCCTAATTTTTTAAATCAATAATTCCGGAATAAAGTCATGAAAAATGTAGGCATGAAAGCCGAAACCTATCGTACTGCGGTGGCCAGTGCCATTTTATATGCGCCGCCGCACTGTATCGAGCTGCTGCGTCAGGGCAATACCGAAAAAGGCGATGCGCTGAAAACTGCGCGTATTGCCGGTATTCTGGCAGCCAAACGTACCGATGAGCTGATTCCGCTGTGCCATCCTTTACCCATTTACCGGGCTGATGTGGATTATGAACTGCATGAACAGCATGTCGAGATTATTGCCACGGTAGAAACTATTGGTCCGACCGGTGTCGAGATGGAAGCCTTAACCGCAGCCAGTCTGGCCGGACTGACCTTATACGACATGCTGAAACCGCATTGTGAACCGGAAGATTTGTGTCTGGATCAATGCAAATTACAGCAGAAAAAAGGCGGTAAATCCCATTTTAGCCGGGTCTTGGCGCAGCCGATGCCAGCCTCGGTGATTGTGCTGTCCGATACCGTCGCCGCGGGTAAAAAACCGGATACCGCCGGCCAGAAGATTCTGGAAATATTGGCAGAGGCCAATTTCCAGCAGGTTCAGTATCAGGTGATTCCGGATAGCCCGGAACAGCTGCTGGCTTTAATTGAACAGCAGAAAAATCAGTATCCGCTGATTTTAACCGTCGGCGGCACCGGTCTTGGCCCGAAAGATTTAACCGTAGAAACCCTGGCTCCGCTATTAGAACGGGAAATTCCGGGGCTAATGGAAGCCTCGCGCAGTTTTGGCCAGAAACGCACGCCGTATGCGGCTTTAAGCCGTGGAGTGGCTGGCTATATTGAAAATAGTCTGGTGATGACTTTACCGGGCAGCCGTCAAGGCGCGAAGGAATCCTTGCTGGCGGTATTACCGGCCTTGGTGCATGTCTTTGATGTGCAGAAAAATATTCCACATGCAGGAGGCTATCAATAATGTCAGGCTGTGGTGCAGAAAGCGGGCTGATCAGTCTGGATCAGGCGTTGGACAAGATAATTGCGGCAACGCCCTGTCTGGAGGTGGAAACCCTGCAGCTACAACAGGGCTTGCATCGCTATTTAGCTGAAGATATTTATGCGGGGATTGATCTGCCTTTATTTTCCCAAAGTGCAGTCGATGGTTATGCCCTGTGTAGCGATGGAGAGATAGCGCCAGGCGCGCAGTTCCAGCTGGTCGGTGAAATCCGGGCAGGTCAATCAGCCGATGTGACGCTGCAGCGTGGACAGGCGATGCGTATTTTTACCGGCGCGCCCATTCCTGCCGGCACCACCACGGTGGCACGTCAGGAAATTGTACAGCGGATGTCTAGTCATCTGATTCAGCTGGAGGCTGCGCTCAAACTGCATGCCGATATCCGGGATGTGGGCGAAGAAATTAGCCAAGGTAAGTTACTGGCGTCAGCCGGACAATATTTAAATATCGGCGCAATTGCCGCCTTAAGCATGGCCGGTATTGATCAGGTACAGGTCTATCAGCAGCCTAAAGTTGCCGTGCTGATTACCGGCGATGAAGTCGCGCAGTCGGCTGCAGATCTGCAAGCAGGAAAAATTTTTGATGCCAATGCGCCTTTAATTGCATCCTGGTGTCAGGCACGGCATCAACCTGTGCATATTGTGCATGTGGAAGATAATGAAATTGCCTTAATCCGATACTTTCAGCAACTTCAGGAGGAGTATGATGTCATCATCAGCACTGGCGGAATTTCGGTTGGTGATTATGATTTTATCCGTCCGGTGGCTTTAAATGTAGGCTTTGAGCAGGTGTTCTGGAAAGTGAAACAGAAGCCGGGGAAACCGGTTTTTTTCGCCAGATACCGAAAATCGGCTAACAAATTTTGTCACTTATTGGCATTGCCGGGCAATCCTGCGGCGGTATATGTTGGAATCTCGATCTATACACAAACTTTATTAGAAGTATTACAAGGGCAAAGTCAGCCGCCCGCGTGGTGGACAGGGCAAATACAACATGACTTAAAGCCCGATGCGAGAGAAAGGATTTTAAGAATGGCCGCCTGTTTTGAAGATGGGGTGTTGAAACTGCACAGTTTAGCCAAGCAGCAGTCGCATATGCTCAGTAATCTGATGTATGCCAACTGTCTGGTGCGTGTGCCTGCCCATCAGCCGATTCAAAAAGGCCAATGCTTAAAGGGAATATTCATACAGCATTGAGGGAGTGCGTTTTGAAGACCATCCAACTGGGTTTAATCTGTGTCGCCTTGTGCTTAAGCACATTCAGTCGAGCCAATTCCGTTCAGGTGTATGCAGCTGCAAGTCTGGGCCCGGCATTGACGGATGTGATTCGGCATTATCAGCTGCAACATCCAGAAGCCAAGATTGTACCGGTTTTTGGCACTTCATCGACCTTGGCCAAACATATTGTCCGCGGTGCAAAAGTCGATCTTTATTTTCCGGCCGATCAGGACTGGATGACCTATCTGGTGAAACGCAACAAGGTCAAAGCCAGTCAGGTCAAACCAATTATTTATAACCAGCTGGTGGCAATTGCCCTGAAAGATGCGCGGATTCCGTTTCGGGCGCATCCTACCTTTAATTTTCCTCAGGCCTTTACGGGCCGGCTGTGTACCGGACAGGTCGATTCGGTGGCGATTGGAAAATATGCCAAACATAGTCTGACCAAGCTGGGCTGGTATAAACGGCTGGAAAAACGCATTATTGGCGCGTCGGATGCCCGGGCTGCTTTGGCCTTTGTCGAGCGCGGTGCCTGTCAGGTCGGCATTGTTTATCGCAGCGATGCCGTCAGTAGCGATAAAGTAAAAGTGCTGGGTGCGTTTCCGGTACAGACCCATCCGGACATTGTCTATACCGCGGCTTTAACCAAACAGGGTGAAAAGAATCGTCAGGCGGTCAAGTTCCGGCGCTATCTGGGTAGCGTCGCGGCTCACAAGATTTTTGTTCAACATGGTTTTCGTCCCTAGGTTGCTGCTTTGATGCTCAGTCCCGAAGAACTAAGTGGTTTATATCTGTCTGCTAAAGTGGCCAGTGTCGCGACCTTGTTTTGCCTGCCATTTGCAATTTGTCTGGGCTGGATGCTGGCACGCTATGAATTTCGCAGCAAGTTTTTGCTTGAAGCCATGTTACAACTGCCGATGGTTTTACCACCGGTAGTGCTGGGCTATGTATTGCTGGTGCTGTTTAGCCCGCAAGGCTGGATTGGACAGGTTTTGGCCCACTGGGCATTGAGCTGGCGTTTAACTGGAAAGGCGCAGTACTGGCTGCCATGCTAGTGGCGTTTCCCTTGCTGGTTCAACCGATTCGTTTGTCTTTGCAAATGTTAAATCCACAGCTGGAACAGGTGGCAGCCTCACTTGGGGCTGCGCAGCTGAAAGTCTTTTTCAGTATTAGCTTACCGCTGGTGCTGCCCGGGATTCTTATGGGCAGTATTCTGGGCTTTAGCCGCAGTCTGGGTGAATTTGGCGCCACCATTACCTTTGTTGGCAATATCCCGGATGAAACCCGCACCATTCCCATCGCTATTTATACGCTCATTCAACAGCCTGATGGCGAAGCTGCTGCCATGCGTCTGGTGCTGTTATCCACCGGCTTGGCTTTTGCCGCCTTACTGGCCAATTATTTTATTCTGCACAGATATCAACGTAAATTGGGGCAAAGCTGATGCTGGATTGTCAGATTGATTATCAGAATGCGCAGTTCAAATTACAGCTGCAGCTGGCCTGTGCAGAGCAGATTGTTGGCATTCTGGGGCCCTCCGGTTCCGGGAAAACCAGCTTTCTGCATCTGCTGGCTGGACTGTTACGGCCGCAACAGGGCCGGATTGTGCTGAATCACCGTTTATTGCTCGATACCCAGCAGCAGGTATTTGTGCCTGTGCATCAACGTAAAATTGCCCTGATTTTTCAGAAAGCCCTGTTATTTCCGCATTTGAATGTTGAGCAGAATTTAAGATATGCAGAAGGTTTACAGCCGCTGGCACAGCGTAAATTTGAGTTTGAGCAGATTGTTGAGCTGTTAGAACTGTCCAGGCTGATTCGACGCAAAGCGCATCAATTATCCGGCGGGGAAGCACAGCGCGTTTCGATTGGCCGGGCTTTATTGTCTGCACCGCAGTTATTGCTGCTGGATGAACCTTTAAGCGGACTGGATCAGCAGTTAAAACAGCAGATACTGCCATTTTTAAAACGCATTCAGCGCGAATTGCAGCTGGGTATGATTTATGTGACCCATCATCCGGAAGAACTGCTGGAACTTCAGGCCACGGTGTATCAAATGCAAAAAGTGCAGGGCATCAGCAGTTTGCAACGGGACAAGGTAGTACCTTTGATTCAGCCGGTTTGTTAAAGCTCGGCAATTTGCTGTTGTAGCTGCTCCATCTGCTCGGTTAACTGTTTCATCATGATTTGCGCAATCCGGGAAAGCTGTCGTTTCGGTGCCACACACAGGGCCAGCGTCAGTGGATATAAACCTTTGTCCTGAACCGGTTTAAAGATGGCTGTTTGATGTTCCAGGAGCGGCAGTGCATCTAAATAACTCATTAGCCCCAGCCCCAAATTCTGCTTTAACAATGACATTAACATGCGAATGTCATTACATTCGATGCGGCTACGAGGACTAAACTGATGGTGCTTATACAGCGCGCTGACATATTCATGAATAATCAGCGGTGGTGCTGGCATTAAATGGGCATAAGGCAAGGTATCGGAAAAATACAGCGGTGTTTGTTCTGCCAGAGGATGCTCAACTGGAATCACAAAACCCAGCGGAATTTCCACAAAAGCCACCACTTCTAAATGCGGATGCGCTTGCGGATTCAGCAGCAGACCAAAATCCAGCTCCGCGGCCTGAATCATCTGCGCGACTTTTTCACTGTCCAGCACATGCACGTGAAAATCAATCCAGGGATAATGCTGGCTCATGTGTTGCATCGACTGCAGCACAAAACTTTCGCTGAGCGCTGAAATTAAGCCAAATTCAATGCTGCCACGATGCAGGCCCTGAATTTCATCAAAACGGATGCGGGTCTGCTGAAATTCCTTTTGCCATTTTAACAGATCGGCATACAGTAACTCTCCGGCCAAAGTCAGCCGTAGCCCATGATTCAGACGTTCAAATAGTGCAATCCCAAGTTCCTGCTCGGCCAGTACAATTTGTCGATGCACGGCAGATACCGAAATAAACAGCTGTTCGGCTGCCTTACGCAAGCTGCCGGTTTGCGCCACCGCAATAAAATAGTCTGAAAAACGCGAAAATGGGGTATTCACCATTTAAGACCTGACCAGCGTGATATTGATAGATTTTAAAAGAGCAAGATCTGCGCCAGTTCAGGCCAATTTTGACTAAAGTGTTCGAATATTTAGAACAGATCATCAAAAACATTCTAATAGACAGAAAAAGCAGAAGCTCTTAATTTAAAACAGGAAATTAACAATAAACGACATGAGAAAACCGCGGATTTCCGTTTGTTCTTGACCCTGTATAGCTTAAAAGTGAGCCAGCCTATGAATGCGATTCCTGTAATCCACCTGTTTGCCCAACCCCATGACAGCCGCTTTGATGCCAGTGACTGGCATATTCTGGCGCAGCATTGGTATCCGGTGGCGCGAATTCAGGATGTCAGCAGCCAGCCGCAACAGGTGACCTTGCTAGATGTGAAAATGGCGCTGTACCGGACAGAAAGTGGTGACATCCAGCTGGTGCGGGATATTTGCCCACATCGCGGTGTGCCTTTAAGCAAAGGCTGGGTAGAGGGCGTGGAAATTGTCTGTCCTTATCATGGGCTGCACTATAACCGTGCCGGCAAATGCACCAAAATTCCGGCCCAGCCCGACCTGACCCAGATTTCGGAGCGTTTTAGCCTGACCACGTTTCCGGTGGTGCTGAAATATGGTCTGGTCTGGACCAGCCTGTTCGGGCGCGATGAACAGGCAGCCAATTTTCCGGTGCTGGATACTTGGGAAGATGCTGAGCATCAATCCATTTTACCACCCAGTGTGGATATTGCCGGTTCCAGCGGCCGTCAGTTAGAAGGCTTTATTGATGTTGCACATTTTGCCTGGGTACATCATCAGGCCTTTGCCGATCGGGACAATCCGGTGGTGCCGAAATATCATACTGAACGTACTGACTATGGCCTGAAAAGTATCTATATTTCCAATGTCAGTAATTATCCGCATGGCATGCAGCATTTAGCACCCGAAGGCTTTTTATGGACGCGTGAGTTTGAGGTTTATCCACCCTTTGCAGCGACCTTGACCATTTATTTTCCGAATGATGGCATCTTGAAAATCTTAAATGCCTGCTGTCCGGTATCGGCCAATCAGACCCGGCTATTTGTGCCTTTAACCCGGAATTTTGATACCACCGGTGACCTGCAAGCGGTTTACGATTTTAATGCGCAGATTTTTGCCGAAGATCAGGACATGGTAGAAAGCCAGAAACCGGAAGAGCTGCCGCTGGATTTAAGCATGGAAGCCCATTTTGAGGCAGATCGCTCCTCGGCCTTATACCGCCGGATTCTGGCCGAATGGGGTCTAAGTAAACGCTATATCGTGTAGCAAATTTCATTGAGTTGAAAGCGAGGAATTGAAGGCGAGTTTAGGCAGGATGACTGGCCTGATTGGATTTAAAGGCTTTATCCAGCACATGCCGGTGAATAAAACGCAGCTTGTCTTTTACTGGCTCGGTCAGTTTAAACGGATAGGCATCATCCAGCCCGATACTGCGATTCAGCGCATTCAGATTAAAGGTCAGGGCAATCCAGTTTTCTAGAATATGTTCAATATCCTTGCCGCCAATGGGACATTCGGTAAAGTACAGATTGGCCAGGGTGCGGCCGTTACCTTGCACCCGGATTCCGGCAAAATAGGCGGTTTCCAAAGTATCCATCATGTGCAGATAATGCGCCCAGGTTTCAGCCCAGTCTTCCCAGGGATGGGTAGTGGCATAGGTGCTGATATAGCTGTCTTGCCAGTCGGAGGGCGGGCCTTGTTCATAATGGCGTTTGAGCGCCATACCATAATCCTGACGCTCATCACCAAAATAGTAGCGGAATTCATCGACCAGTTCCGGATGGCGGTTTTGCATCACATCAAAATAATAATGGCCGCTTTCATGGCGAAAATGGCCGAGCAGGGTACGGTAGTTTTCTCCCATGGTTACGCGCGTGGTTTCCCGATAAACCACATCGGCTTCAATGGCATTGAGGGTAATCAGACCATTGGCGTGGCCGGTCAGCACCGGTTGGCCTTCCATGGGCATTAAAAATTCATAGCGCAGGCCATAGCGGTCATCTTCAGAACGTTTTGGCCGCGGCATAATATTCATGCGCTGCGCCAGATATAAAAACCGCCGTTTAGCCTGTTCCAGATAACGCCAGTACTGGATATTTTCCGGTTCATCTAAATTGGGGATGGTGTGGGTAAGCTGGCAGGATTCGCAATAGATATTTTCATCATCGACGGGAATCATCCAGTTGCAGACCTGATAGTGACTATAATTAAAACAGGGCTTAAATTTCTGATTACGATAGCTTTCATTCAGGCTGACCCATTCATTGTCGCTATCCTTACGAAAGGTGCCCATATCTTTTTCGGAGGCAACAAAGCCAATGGGTGCCTTGCAATATTCACAAAATGAGGCACCAAAAAAAATCTGCTGATGGCATACCGCACATTCAAAATACTTCATTCTTGATCCTCAGCCTGCAGGATACGTCCATTTATCTAAACATAGATTGAGTCAGGAGGGTATTTGAAACCCGCTATAAAATTGTAGCAGATTTACAAAGTTGCCTGATGCGATCAGTCGCTTAGCCTCATTTTGAGTCGAAAAACCATGTGGATGCAAACGGCAAGCATGTGCCTTGCAGTCATTGCATTCCGGATTAAAAGGAACATAAAAGCTGCAAATAGACAGAATTGGAGATTTATTCAGCAAAGCCACGGTAAATGAATGAAAAATGGTCGAATATGCGCCATGAAAGGAGTAGATTAAACCTTATTCCCGATCATATTTTTCATACTCGCATGGCCAGTACCTGGATTCTTTTTACCCTGATGGCTGCATTTATGCAGGCCTGGCGCAATGCCTTTCAAAAACAGCTCAGCATGACGGTCGACGTTTATGGCGTCACGCTTGCACGCTTTATTTTTGCCTTGCCGTTTGCGGTCGGTTATTTGAGTTTTTTATATCTGCAGCAGCCTGCCGCAACGCCGGTTAGCTTTAGCGGGAAATTCTGGCTGTATATTGCTGTGGTGGCTTTTTGCCAGATTCTGGCCACCATTCTCATGGTGCAGCTGTTCAAGCAGAAAAACTATGCCATTGGGGTCGGACTGGCCAAAAGCGAGGCGATTCTGGCGGCTTTAATTGGCGTGGCACTACTGGGCGAATATTTAAGTCTGCTGGGCTGGGTTGGCGTCGTATTAGGCGGCGTGGCAGTCTTTTTACTCAGTAAAGGGCCGGCCAATACCAAGCTTTCTGTCAGCACGTTGGCGATTGGGGTGGGCAGTGGTCTCAGTTTTGCCATTACCTCACTGCTGGTGCGTGAAGCGAGTCTGGAACTGGAGAATTTACCCTTTTTACATCGTGCCGGCTGGGTATTATGTTTTGTGATCGGGCTGCAATGTATCAGCATGTTGTTGTATTTGGGGCTGTTTAGCCGGCATACCTTACAGGCCATGTGGCAGCGACTGGGACTGACCTTTAAGGTGAGTATTTGCAGTTTTCTGGCCTCCCTTGGCTGGTTTAGTGCCATGAGTATGCAGACTGTGGCCTTGGTCAAAACTTTGGGACAGATTGAAATTCTATTTAGCTTGCTGATTTCTGCCTTTTTCTTTAAGGAAAAACTGGCCCGAACCGATCATCTGGGCTTGGTACTGGTGGTGATTGCCGCGATGCTGGTGATCTGGGCTTAAAGTTGAAGTAGATGGGCAGGGCATCTCAGTAGAATCATCAATCTTTTTAAAAATTGCCTAAAAACAAAAAAAGATAATCCGGAGATTATCTTTTTTTAAATGCTTTCAACCGAGCTGGGTTTAGCGTTGAATAAACGCCTGCACCGCCTGATTAAAGGCTTCTGGCTGTTCAATATTGGAAATATGCGAAGCATTAATTTCAAACAGTTCAGCGTTGGCAATGCGTTGTTGCATAAATTCACCATCGGCTACAGTTGTTACCGGGTCTTGCTGACCAGCAACAATGAATACCGGTACCTGAATGTCTTTTAACTGTTCACGTACATCCGCTTTAGCCAAAGCTTCGCAGCAGCTTGCATAACCCTCAGGGCTGCCAGCTCCCAGGTCGTTTGAAAGAGTCGCTACAGTTGCTGCGTTACTTTGGATAAAGGGTTCGGTAAACCAACGACCGGCCGCCGTTGATGCAATAGGGGCCAAACCTTGTTCCCGGACCAGTGCGGCACGCTCATTCCAAGCCTGTTCCTGACCAATTTTAGCGGCTGTATTACAGACCACAACATGGCTAAAACGTTCAGGCTTGTTAATTGCCAGCCACTGACCGGTCAAACCACCCATCGAAATCCCACAGAAGGCTGCTTTTTCAATATTTAAATGATCGAGCAGATTCACCACGTCTTGGCCGAGCTGGTCAAGCGTATATGGACCTTGTGGAGCAGAAGATGCGCCGTGACCACGGGTGTCATAGCAAATGACAAAAAAGTCCTGCTGGAAGTGGTCAATTTGCGGTTGCCACATTTTAAAGTTGGTACCTAGCGAGTTAGAAAATACCAGCGCAGGTTTTGTCGCATCACCAAAGGTTTGGTAATTAATTTCAGCATCTTGAGATGTAAATGTTGGCATTGAATCCCTCCCGACCTCCCTTTAAAAAAGGGAGGGGAAATTTAATTTGTTATCGTATCTTTAAACGCGTTCAATAATCAAAGCGATGCCTTGACCGACACCAATACACATTGAGCACAGGCCATATTTGCCGCCAGTGGCTTCCAGCTGGTTCAGGGCCGTGGTGACCAGACGCGCACCTGATGCACCGAGTGGATGACCCAGTGAAATGGCGCCACCATTCGGGTTCACTTTCGCGGCACAATCTTCCAGACCAAGGTCACGGGTACACGCCAGTGCTTGAGCAGCAAAAGCTTCGTTTAGCTCAATCACATCCATCTGCTCTAACGTCAGACCGGTTTGGGCCAACAGTTTTTTAATGGCTGGCGCTGGACCAAAGCCCATAATGCGTGGTTCTACACCGACTACTGTTGCACCAATAATTTTGGCACGTGGTTTTAAACCGTATTCCGCTACCGCTTCATCAGAGGCAATTAATAATGCTGCTGCACCATCGTTAATACCTGAGGCATTACCAGCAGTCACGGTACCATCGGCTTTGACCACAGGTTTTAGCTTGGCCAAACCTTCTAACGTGGTTGATGCACGTGGATGCTCATCGGTATCGACCACAACTGGTTCGCCTTTACGCTGTGGAATCACTACAGGTACGATTTCATTTTTAAAGAAACCTTTGGCTTGTGCGGCAGCGGTACGTTGCTGGCTTTCAAACGCAAACTTGTCCTGATCTTCACGGTTAATGTTGAACTGTTCTGCCACGTTTTCTGCAGTTTGTGGCATGGTTTCAACACCATACATTTCTTTCAGTTTCGGGTTAATGAAGCGCCAGCCCATGGTGGTGTCTTCAATTTTCTGGCTACGGCCATAGGCAGATTCAGATTTACCCATCACAAATGGTGCACGTGACATGCTTTCTACACCACCCGCCACAATCAGATGTGCTTCACCGGCTTTAATGGTACGCGCCGCCATGGCAACCGCATCCAGTGATGAACCACATAAACGGTTTAAAGTTGTTGCAGGCACCTGATGCGGCACACCCGCTAATAGCGCAGACATACGACCCACGTTACGGTTGTCTTCGCCGGCCTGGTTGGCACAGCCGTAGATCACGTCATCTACTTTTTCCCAGTTAACACTTGGGTTACGCTCCATCAGCGCCTGAATGGGAATGGCACCCAGGTCATCTGTACGTACAGGAGCAAGTCCACCTGCGTAGCGACCGAATGGGGTGCGAATAGCATCAATGATATATGCGTTTTTCATTTTTTCTGTTTCCTAAATTCTTTTTTAATCCCCCTAAATCCCCCTTTAAAAAAGGGGGACTTTTCCTCCCTTGCTTGCGCTGAGTTTTTAAAGCCGTGCTTTAAAACTCGCTCAGGGAGGTTGGGAGGGATTACTTAACCCTGTGTCGCATCAATCAGCTTCGCACCGGTCAGGGATTGCAGCTCTTCAAATGACAGACCGTCAACTTTCTCAATCACTTTCATGCCTTCAGCAGTCACATCAATCACGCACAGGTCGGTATAAATACGATCTACACATTTCAGGCCAGTTGCTGGATAGCTCAGCTCCGCTACAATTTTCGGCTCGCCTTTTTTAGTCACGTGATCGGTAGTGATAAAGACTTTCTTGGCACCAACTGCAAGGTCCATTGCACCACCTACTGCAGGAATTGCATCTGGGGCACCAGTATGCCAGTTGGCCAGGTCACCATTTTCTGCAATCTGGAAGGCACCCAATACGGCGATGTCCAAGTGACCGCCACGCATCATCGCGAAAGAATCTCCATGATGGAAGAAACAGCCACCGGTTAGCATGGTTACATATTCTTTACCGGCATTGATCAGTTCCGGATCTTCTTCACCTGGCGCAGGTTTTGGACCAAAGGCCAATAAACCGTTTTCAGAATGCAGGAATACATCTTTATCTGCAGGCAGGTAGTTTGAAATTTTGGTTGGCAGGCCAATCCCGAGGTTGACATAGGCACCATCTGGAATGTCTTGGGCAACGCGTTCAGCAATCTGGTCACGTGTTAATTTGGTATAGCTCATCGTGTTCTCCTTCACGTATTTATGCTGATTGTTCAGGCTGTTTGGCAGCAACTGACACCACATGCTGTACAAAAATACCCGGAGTGATGATGTGCTCAGGATCAAGCTCACCCAGTTCAACCACTTCTGCGACCTGTGCAATGGTGACATCTGCCGCCATGGCCATAATCGGGCCAAAGTTACGAGCAGATTTACGGTACACCAGGTTGCCCCAACGGTCGCCTTTGTAGGCTTTAATTAAAGCAAAATCGGCTTTAATCGGGTTTTCCAGAACGAATTCTTTGCCTTCGTAATTTAAGGTCGGTTTACCTTCAGCCAGTAAAGTACCAAAGCCAGTTGGGGTGTAGATTGGGCCTAAACCCATACCTGCAGCCTGAATACGGCAAGCCAGGTTACCTTGCGGCACCAGTTCCAGCTCGATTTTGCCAGCACGATACAGTTCATCAAAAATATAAGAGTCAGACTGACGAGGGAACGAGCAGATGATTTTACGTACAGCGCCTGCTTTGAGTAATTTGGCCAAACCGTAGTCGCCATTACCGGCATTGTTATTGACGATGACCAAATCCTTGATGCCCAGTTCAATCAGGCCATCAATCAGTTCAGCAGGCTGACCTGCTGTACCGAAACCACCAATCATGATGGTTGAACCATCTTTAATTTGAGAGAGCACATCTTTTAAAGATGCTGAGCTTTTATCAATCATAGTTGTTTCCTAGTCAAACAAACTTCATTGACCCGTGCTTTTGCTTGGGCTTGAAGGTGAGGTCAGTCCTGATAAACCGGTTCTGCTTAAAATGACATGAGCCAGAATACCCAGACAAATTCCCCAAAAAACTGAGCTGAGACCTAAAAACTGCATACCCGATGCAGTTGCCAGGAAGGTAATAAGTGCTGCGTCACGCTGGTTTTCCTGATGCATGGCGGCATTTAAATTGATGCCAATGGCTCCTAGAAGTGCCAGACCGGCCAATGCTGCCACCAATTCTTTCGGGAGCAGGCTAAACAGCATCACAATGCTGCCGGCAAATAAACCGCCTAAAATGTAGAACAGGCCGTTGGCAATCCCGGCGATATAGCGCTTTTCTTTCAGTTCATGCGCGTCTTTGCCCATGCACAGCGCGGCGGTAATTGAGGCCAGGACAATAGTGATCCCGCCAACACACGCCACCGCCAGCGAAGCGATACTGGTGGTGGTAATAATGGGTTTAGCCGGCGTGTCGTAGCCACTGAGCTTTAAAATGGCCATCCCCGGTAGAAACTGACCAGACAGGCTGACTAAAATCAGCGGTAAGGCCAGGTTAAGGGTCGAGTTCCAGGTCCATTCCGGCGCAATAAACTGCGGCACTGCCAGGCTAAAACTCATTTCGACCGGATTCATGGTGCCGAGCAACAGGCTCAGGCCAATTCCGGTCAATAGTACATACAGCATGGCATAGCGCGGACTAAAACGTTTGGCCAGTAAGAACACCAGCAACATGCCAAATACAATAAACGGCATGTTATTACTGGCAGTAAACAGGCCAAAGCCAAACTGGCACAAAATGCCGGCCATCATGCCCGCTGCAACCGCTTGCGGAATTAAGGCCAGCAATTTGTCGAAATAACCGGTAATCCCAATAATGAAAATCACCACGGCTGAGGTGATGTAGGCTGCAACGGCTTCGTTCAGGGAAATATCAGGAAAGAGGGTGACCAGCAAGGCCGTTCCGGGTGCCGACCAGGCGGTAACCACCGGAACTTTGAATTTAATTGAAAGGAAGATACCGGCAACGGCTGCGCCAATAGAAATGCCCCAAATCCATGAAATCATCATGGCATTGGACACTTGAGCCTGTTGGGCTGCCTGGAAGAAGATGATTAAAGGACCGGCATAGGAAATCAGTACAGCTAAAAATCCTGCAACTGTGGCTGATAAGGACCAGTCTTTTCTTAAGGTATCTAACAGGTGACTCATTGTTTGCCTCCGTGCAAGTCTGGCAATGATCCTGTACAAAAAAGATGATCAGGTTAACCCTGATCACCACCACCTACAGGTACAACCGTACCTGTCATGTACGATGATTCATCAGAAGCAAGGAATAAAATCGCATTCACTTGTTCCTGAATGGTGCCGTAGCGCCCCAAGAAAGTACGATCAATTGTTTGATCTACCACTTCTTGCATCCACGCTTGTTCTGATTCAGAAAGCGGGTTGGCATTACGTGGTACTTTGCGTGGTGGTGCTTCAGTGCCGCCTGTGGCAATTGCATTGACGCGAATACCGTCTTTGGCGTGTTCAAAGGCAAGGGAAGCGGTTAAGCCATTCACACCACCTTTTGAAGCCGAATACGGCACACGGTTAATACCACGTGTTGCAATAGAAGATACGTTTACAATCGTACCTTTTTGATTCTTAATCATTTCTGGCAACACGGCACGGCAGCACCATAGGGTTGGGAACAATGAACGATTCACTTCCTTGATAATTTCTTCTTCAGAAAATTCTTGGAAAGGTTTCATCCAGATTGCACCACCGACGTTGTTGATGAGTACATCTACACGACCATAGGTATCGAGTGCTTTTGCAACGACAGATTCTGCACCTGCAAAAGTTTCAAGATTGGCTTTTACAGTAACAGCATCGCCACCAAGCTCTTCAATTTCAGCCAACACTTCTTCTACATAAGGAGAAAGGTCAGCCATGACTACTTGTGCGCCTTCGCTAGCCACTTGTAAAGCCACACCGCGACCAATGCCTTGAGCAGCACCAGTCACGATTACAACTTTGTTTTCAAATCTTTTTGAGCGATTCATTGTATTCTCCGACTATGTTTCTAGACTGTCTAACAAACTTAGTTGGCAGAGAATTTTTCAAATAGGAAGCTTGCAGGTTTAACACCTTCTGCATCTAACCAGCCACGTACCGCTTCTACCATTGGCACTGGACCACATAGGTAGATGTCTACATCACCACCGTTGAGCCATTCGTTTTCGATATGGCCAGTCACGTAACCTTTACGCTCGTGTGCAGATTCTGGATTTGCCACAACAGTGCGGTACTCGAACCAAGAGAATTTTTCTTGTAGTTCGTTTAATTTTTCAATTGCAACCAAGTCAAAGTCATTGGTCACACCAAAGACTAAACGTACAGGGTGCTCAGAACCTTTTTCTTCAAGCACTTGCAGCATAGACATAAATGGTGCAATACCCGTACCACCCGCTAACATCACCACAGGGCGTGCTACATTACGTAAGTAGAAGCTACCAAATGGACCCGTAAAGGTCATTTTGTCGCCAGCTTTAGCGTTTTGGCTTAAGAATTCGCTCATTTTGCCGTTTGGTACGTTACGTACCACAAAGCCAGTTAAGCGGTTGCCAGGCTTAGAGCTGAAAGAATACGAACGAGTTTCTGTTGTGCCTGGAATACCCACATTCACATATTGACCTGCAAGGAAGTGAATATCTGGTTGACCTTCATCTAACTGAATATCAAAGGTAATAGTCGAGTCAGATAAGTTTTCAACACGTGCCAATGTACCTTCAAATGCATGAATTTCAGTTTTACATACATCAGAAGTGGCTTGAATTTGGAATACTGCGTCTGAAGTTGGTTTACATTGGCATGCAAGAATATAGCCTTGTTCAGCTTCTTCTGGTGTCAATGCATCTTCAATATAAGTTTCTTCAGGCATGTCATACGAACCTGATTCACAAAACGCACGGCACGTTCCACATGCACCGTCACGGCAGTCCAAAGGAATATTGATCTTTTGACGGTAAGCTGCGTCTGACAGTGTTTCACCATCTGTAACAGAAATAAAACGTGTAACGCCATCTTCAAATTGAAGTGCAACATTGTGGTTTGACATGGCTGAATATCCTATAGAAATCTTTAAAACTTGACCTTTCAGCCAAAATTCCATCTGGCTGAAAGGTTTTTACCTAGCTGTAAATCAATACAGTCTTAGAGGTGATAAATGTCGATTACTTGGTTGATGTAATCGTTTTTCAGCACCACGTACTTGCTTAAAATTTGTGGTTTGTCGCCAGAAAAGTCGATTTCGTAGCGTGACATACCAAAGTAGCTGTAGTTGGTTTTGTAACGGAAACTTAAGGTGTTCCAGTTAAAACGTACAGTCACTTTATCGCCATCACGTTCAACAATTTCAATATTGCTGAGGTTATGGCAGGTACGTGTGTCTGGCATGGTTGCAGACGAACGTTCAGTTTTGATACGGAACACACGGTCTTCCAAACCTTGACGGTCTGGGTAGTAAATCAAAGAGATTTCAAACTGTGGATCTGTAGTTAATTGGTCATCGTCATCCCAAGCTGGCATCCAGAAAGAAGCAGTAGGAGCGTAGCACTGTAACCACTCATCCCATTGTTCATCATCTAAAAAGCGAGCTTCTTGATAAAGGAACTGTGCAACTTTTTCTAAAGTGATGTCGCTCATGCGTTTTCTCCTTCAGTTGCAGCAAGCTCTTTCTCGTCAGCAATCGCTTTTTTCATAAGTTTGAGCCAGAATTCGTGTTGAGCAAGGTATAAACCTTCGTCTTCAGTTTTAATACCTGAAAGTTTTGGTTTTAAACCAATTTCGTTGGCTGCATCGTCTGGACCTTGGATCCAGTGTTTGGCACCACGGCTCATGTCGTTCCATTCCAGGGCAATACCGGCATAACCTGCCTGACATGCACGGAATTCTTCAAGATCGTCTGGGGTTGCCATACCTGATGCGTTAAAGAAATCTTCGTATTGACGGATACGGCGTGCGCGTGCTTCTGGCTCTTCACCCACAGGTGCGATACAGTAAATAGTCACTTCAGTCTTATCTACAGACAGCGGACGTAACACACGAATTTGTGAACCGAACTGATCCATGAAGTACACGTTTGGATAGATACACAGGTTACGGGAACGCTCGATCATCCATTTCGCCATTGGCGCACCGAATTTCTCGGTATATTCATCTTTTTTGGCAAAGTTTGGACGGTCTTCCGGGTTGGCCCATTGTGTCCAAAGCAGCATGTGACCATTTTCAAAGCCGTAAGAACCACCGCCTTGTTTGCCCCATGAACCTGCACTCATAGCACGAATATTGTCGCCAGCTTCTTTTTCTTTACGTTGCTGAGTTGTTGCAGCGTAGTTCCAGTGTACTGCAGATACGTGGTAACCATCGGCACCGTTTTCAGCAGTCAGCTTCCAGTTACCTTCATAGGTATAGGTTGATGAGCCGCGTAATACTTCCAGACCCTGGTCAGACTGACCCACGATCATGTCAATAATTTTGGTGGCTTCGCCAAGATATTCTTCTAGTGGTGGAACATCCGGGTTTAAGCTACCGAACAAGAAACCTTTATAGCTTTCAAAACGGGCAACTTTTTTCAAGTCGTGTGAACCGTCTTTATTGAAGCAATCTGAATAACCCGCATCGGCAGGGTCTTTCACTTTTAACAACTTACCAGAGTTGTTGAAAGTCCAACCGTGGAATGGGCAAGTATAAGTTGCTTTGTTACCACGCTTGTAACGACATAACTGTGCACCACGGTGTGAACACGCATTGATCATGGCATTCAGTTCACCTTGACGGTTACGTGCAATGATGATTGGCTGACGGCCCATGTAAGTGGTGTAGTAGTCATTGTTGTTTGGAATTTGGCTTTCGTGTGCCAAATAAACCCAGTTGCCTTCAAAAATGTATTTCATTTCTAGGTCAAACAGGGCTTGGTCTGTGAATACTGAACGGTGTAGTTTAAATTCACCAGATTCAAAATCATCAACCAATAGCTCATCAATGCGGTCTAAGTGGCTGGTGTTAATTACAGGAATACGAGGCATGTCCTTTCTCCGACTTTCCAAGGAGGGGAAGTCATCGGGATGAATCTAATGATTACATCCCGATTCCATTCAAATTATGCGCTTGCGCGGCGACGTTCAACTTCAGTAGAAGGAGCGCCTTCTTTATCTTTCTGAAGAACAACGTTGAATTGGATATATTTGAAAGGACCTTTCAAACCACGACGTGCGATTTCAGCTTCGTCAGTTACGTCTACAGCTTCAGCAACTAGACCTTCACGAGTACCGAATGCGAAGTCGTCCCAAAGGTATTTATCACCTTCGATGTTGAACTGAGTCGTAAGCTTACGGTAGCCAGGTGCAGAGATGAAGTAGTGCACGTGAGCTGGACGTTGACCGTGACGAGAGATTTGGTTCAATACACCTTGAAGTGGACCTTCAGGGTTTAAGCCATAACCTACAGGCATAGTTGTTTGAGCAACATATTGACCTTTTTCGTCAGCTAAGATTGAGCGACGTAGGTTGAAGTGGCTTTGTGACTTATCAAAGAATGAATAGTTACCGTGGCTGTTTGCATGCCATACTTCAACTTTAGCACCAGGAATGATGTTGCCGTCAGTGTCAGTTACTGTACCTTCAATGATTAAAGTCGGGATTTTGCCTTCTTCAGAACCATCGTCCATACGAGCAAAACCAGTAGATTCAGGCGCACCTGCAACATACAATGGACCTTCAATTGTACGTGGCGTACCACCAGTCAAGCCTGCTTTCGCGTCAGCTTCGTCAGCACGTAAGTCTAGGAAGTGTTCAAGACCTACAGCAGAACCCATCAATGCAAACTCATCAGCTTTTGCAATATCAATGATAGTTTCAATACCTTTCCAAACTTCTGATTGGCTTAAATCTAAGTCTTCAATCGCTTGGAATAAATCTGTAACTAAACGAACAAGTACCTGTTGTACACGTGCATTTACTGGACCTTCTGAAGTGTCCACGTTACAAGCTTTAACTACATTTTCAATGGTTTGACGATCCATACAATTACTCCTTGAATGTATGTATATAGTTGTCGTGGCTGCCTGAATGCTTGTTTGGCTGGCTGATCTGGCTGGCCACAATCCTTGTTTATTTACCCTTTGGACTTCTAAAGTCGCTACCCCGATAGCGGCTTTAAATTCTTAAAATACCGATATGAACTGTGAATCAGGTGTCATCATCACGGACAGAAGATGGGTGGCGGTTAAGCGCCATCACTTCAATATTCATGTATGGATACAACGGCAGACCTTGCAGCAGGTTGTGCAGTTCTTCGTTGCTCTCAACATCAAAAATACTGATGTTTGAATACTGGCCTGTAATGCGCCAGATATGACGCCATTTACCTTGGCGCTGTAATTCCTGCGAATATGCCTTTTCAACGGCTTTAATTTCATTAGCGCGTTCAGCTGGCATATCGAGTGGAATATTGACATCCATGCGTACGTGGAAAAGCATGTCTAGCTCCTTTATTGACGACGTAAGCGGTCAAGCTTGTCTTCATCCAGTTCAATACCTAAACCGGCAGTGGTTGGTAACACCAATTCAAAGTTTTGATATTGCAATGGTGTTTTTAAAATTTCTTCCGTCAGTAGCAATGGACCAAACAGTTCGGTGCCGTAAGCCAGGCTTTCAAACGTCGAGAACACATGCGCTGAAGCAATGGTTCCTACCGGGCCTTCAAGCATGGTGCCGCCGTATAGGTCGATATTGGCCAGCTTGGCAATTTTGCCAACCTCACATCCTTCAATCAGGCCGCCGGACTGCGCCACTTTAACTGCAAAAACTGATGCGCCATTGTTACGGGCAATCTGGTAAGCGCTGTTTGGACCCATTAACGATTCGTCTGCCATAATGGCAATATCGAAACGGCGGGTGAGGCGACGCATCGCATCGAGGTTTTCAATGCCGCATGGCTGTTCAATCAGGTCAACACCGCCATCTTGCAGCAGCTGAATACCTTTAATGGCTTCAAGCTCTGACCAGGCACGGTTGACGTCAACACGAATAGAAACGTCTTTGCCTAATGCTTTTTTGATTGCCAGCACGTGTTCAACATCTTCTTCAACCGGACGAGAACCGATTTTCAGCTTGAACACATTGTGACGTTTGATTTCAATCATCTTCTGCGCTTCAGCGATGTCTTTTTCAGTATTGCCTGAAGCCAATACCCAAAGCACAGGAACGCTGTCACGTAAACGGCCACCAAGAATTTCACTCAGTGGTAAACCGAGGCGCTGTGCCTGAATGTCCAGTAAAGCAGTCTGGATGGCACATTTGGCAAAACGGTTGCCGTTAATATTCTTTTTCAGGGCACGCATGGTTTGTGCAAAGTTCAAACCTGCCAATGTTTTTAGCAAAGGTGCGAAGTAAGTATCAATATTGGTTTTTACGCTTTCTGGGCTTTCTTCACCGTAGCCTAATCCACCAATTGTGGTTGCTTCGCCCCAGCCCACAAAACCATCGTCTGTGGAGATCTTTACCAATACCAGGGTTTGCGTCTGCATTGTCGCCACCGCCATTTTGTGTGGACGAATGGTTGGAATCTCGACAAGCATGGTTTCAATGGATTTATACATCACTTTACTCTTCGCAATCTTGCGTTGTGTATCTGATGTGATATACCTTAAAAGAATAGAAACGCACTGTCGAAGATCATTTTGGCATTTTATTATATTCTAAAGGTATGGAAAGGGTATGGAACTTAGACATCTCAGATACTTTGTTGCTGTGGTAGAAGAACAGAGTTTTACCAAAGCAGCTGAAAAACTGTTTATTGCGCAACCACCTTTAAGCCGTCAGATCCAAAATCTGGAAAGTGAGCTTGGAATTCAGCTATTTGAGCGCGGTAGCCGCCCATTACAGACCACTCCGGCAGGCCAATTTTTCTATCAGCATGCCGTAAAACTTTTGTCTAATGCGGAAGAGATCAAAACCATGACCAAGCGGGTGGGAATGGTCGAGAAAACCGTGACCATTGGTTTTGTGGGCTCTTTACTTTATGGTTTACTCCCCAGAATAGTCTATTTATTCCGCCAACAACATCCTAATTTAAAGATAGAACTGGTTGAAATGACCACCACCAACCAGATTCAGGCCTTAAAGGAAGGTCGTATAGATGTCGGATTTGGCCGTTTACGCATTTCCGATCCGGCCATTCGACGTATTTTATTGCGTGAAGAACCGCTCATGGTCGCTGTGCATGACAGTCATATATTTGCAACAAAGCGGCAGGGTATATACCTTTCAGATATTGTCGAAGAAAATATTTTTCTCTATCCAAACCATCCCAAACCGAATTTTTCGACCCAAGTGCGCGGCCTGTTTTCCGAATACAGTCTGGAGCCGCGCAGTTTAAAAGAAGTGCGTGAAATTCAGCTGGCTTTGGGGCTGGTAGCTGCCGGCGAAGGTATGTGTATAGTCCCGGAAAGCGCGCGTACCATACAGTTGCCGCATTTGAACTATATTCCTTTACTCGATGATGCTGCTAAAAGCCCGATTTTCCTGGCGATTCGCAGTATGGATGAAAGCGAAGATATCCGCTCACTGTTTGACAGTATTTATCAGGTCTATGATCTGGAAGCGATTAAATATGATCGTACTGTAATTTAAGGGCGTTGAAGTTTAGCTCTTTCCATCCTTTATATAGATAAAGTTGCAACAGGTCTGAACGGCGCGCTTTTGTTCAGACCTTTTTTTATGTTTCACAGTTTAAAAATAAACTTTAATTTATATTTCCTACATAAAGATAGATTGTTTAAAACATAAACAATTGTTTATAAAACTAATTTTTTCGCCTAACTTTTTAGGTATGAATATATATGCAATCGGTTTTGGACAAAAATAACGCATTGGGTCATTGTTTACAAAAATTTGGACGGTTTCACAAGCAGGAGGCTTATCGTGAATACAACAGATTCAGTAAACATCAATACGGTGGTTGATAACGCGAAATTTACGCCATTTCACTGGGGCGTACTTTTATGGTGTTTATTAATTATTATCTTCGACGGCTATGACCTGGTTATTTACGGGGTGGCTTTACCACTATTGATGCAGGAATGGTCACTTGGTGCGGTAGAGGCAGGGCTATTGGCCAGTACTGCACTATTCGGGATGATGTTCGGTGCCATGAGTTTCGGAACGCTCTCCGATAAACTGGGCCGAAAAAAGACCATTATGATCTGTGTGGCCATTTTCAGTGGCTTTACCTTCCTGGGCGCTTTTGCCAGTAACCCGATTGAGTTTGGTATTTTACGTTTCCTTGCCGGTTTAGGTATTGGCGGCGTGATGCCAAACGTGGTGGCATTAATGACTGAATACGCGCCAAAACGGATTCGGAGTACTCTGGTTGCCGTGATGTTCAGTGGCTATGCTATTGGCGGGATGACCTCTGCCTTGTTAGGTGCATGGCTGGTGGCAGATTATGGCTGGAAAATCATGTTCTACCTAGCAGGTACACCATTATTGCTGTTACCGCTGCTGTGGAAATTCTTGCCAGAATCCCTGATGTTCCTCACCAAAAAAGGTGAAACAGAACAGGTCCGCACCTTTGTACAGAAAATTGCTCCAGAACAGAATATTGCGCCAAATACCCAGTTTGTGCTAAATGAAGTGATGGCCGGTGATGAAGCCCCATTACGTGCACTGTTCCAGCAAGGTCGTACCTTCAGTACCTTAATGTTCTGGGTTGCGTTCTTCATGTGTCTGTTAATGGTCTATGCATTGGGCAGCTGGTTACCAAAACTGATGATTCAGGCCGGTTATTCACTCGGTGCAAGTATGCTGTTCCTGTTCGCGCTGAATATTGGCGGTATGGTCGGTGCAATTGGTGGCGGTGCCTTGTCAGATCGTTTCCATCTGAAACCGGTATTGACCATTATGTTCACCGTGGGGGCAATTGCGCTAATCCTGCTTGGCTTTAACAGTCCACAGCCAGTGCTGTATACCTTAATTGCCATTGCCGGTGCAGCCACCATTGGATCACAAATTTTACTATATACTTTCGTCGCACAGTTTTACCCGACTACAGTACGTTCAACCGGTATGGGTTGGGCCTCTGGAATTGGCCGGATCGGCGCGATTGTCGGGCCTGTGCTGACTGGTGCACTGCTTACTTTAAACCTGCCACACCAGATGAATTTCATGATGATTGCCATCCCTGGTCTAATTGCAGCCGTAGCGATCTTTATGGTAAATCTGAAAGTCTCGGTAGATGGTGCCAAAGCCAAGCAGGAAAGCTTCGCCAACAGCAATGTCAAAGCAGTCAAAAGCTCTGCACATTAATCTCTGAGCAAACCGCTAGCTTGAGTTCTTCAGGCTAGCCAAACTTTAAAACAATGAAACTTTGTCAGGAACGACAAAAACGGATAGTCACAGGATAAGTGTGCCCATGAAAACAATGATGATCAAACCTTTAGTAATTGCTGTCGGTTTAACAATGAGTGTAATGGCCAATGCGCAAAGCAGCCAGGAAGTTGAGCAGCTTCGTCAGGAAGTGCAACAACTGAAAGCACTTGTTCATCAATATGCTCAACAAAATCAAACGGTTCAAGCGAATTTAAACCAACTTGCCAATACTGCGGTACAACCACCTGTTGCACAAAAAGCCAGCACTGAAAAGCGCGGCTTGGGTATGACGCTGGGTAATGCTGAATTTAACCTGTATGGAAACGTCCGTATGGATGGTTCTTATCAGGTTGAGGGCAGTAGCCGAGATTTGCCATATAACCATATTAATGCCGTAGCGTTAGAAGGCAATAATGAAAGTAGTGATCGTTTAAGATCAACACTTTCTGCTACACGTTTAGGTTTGGATTTCAAAAGCCCTGTGGGTGATCAAGACGTAAAAGGTAAAATTGAAGTCGACTTCTTGGGCGGTTCAAATTTTGATAACTTACGTATTCGTCATGCTTACTTAAATTATGGCAACTGGTTAATTGGTCAAACCTGGTCTAACTTTGCGGTACCGGATTATATGCCGGAAACAGTCGATGCTTTGGCCTATGCCGGTGGCGCAGTTAAACGTACCCCGCAAGTGCGTTATACCGCGAAATTCAGCCCGCAAACCAATCTGGTGGTGGCTGCTGAAGACCCAAAAGATAACAGCATCACCCAGCGTTTACCGGCTTTAACTGCGCGCTTAAATCATCAGTTCGCCGATAACATGAGCGTGAGCGCACGTGCCATGGGCCATGAAAAACGCATCAATTCTGATGAAGAAATGGCGTGGGGTGTGGGCTTGGGCGCTAAATATGATGTGACCCCAAGCACGACTTTAAAAGCAGACTACTACCATGTGAAGGGTGATAGCAGTTTTGTGTCTTTTGCCAATACCGGCACCATCCAGGGGGTGAATGGTCTGGAGCAAAGCGAGTTTGATTCGATTACTGTCGGTCTGACCCAGAAGTTTAATGAAAAACTGCGCGGCACAGTGGGTTATGGCTATATGAGCTTTGATCAGGATGCTGATTATCTGGCAGCGACTCCAGCAGATAAACGAACTGGCGTTAACAAAGACTTATGGCAGGCATGGGCCAATGTCTTCTATAGCCCGATCAAGCCGGTTAGCTTAGGTCTGGAATATGTCTATGGTGAGCGTGAAGCAGTAGTTCCTGCGGCCAATGGCAGCAAAACAGGTGAAGACAACCGTATTAATATGGTGGCCATCTATAACTTCTAATTACACGCTATACATTAAAAAAGCCAGAAGGACACTTCTGGCTTTTTTTGTTTTAGACTTTTTTGGACTTAAGTCTAATGTGGGGGGGAAATTACAGCAAAAATATCAGGCATTTTCACCGAGTCTGACAAAAGCATACGACATTTTCATGAAAAATCCTGCGCCTGCACAAAAGCAAATCAGAACAATAAAACTTCTCCCATCGAAGTCGGGACCGAAAAAGTGCAGAATCTTGTCAGACAAAACCAGCTAAAACATAAGGAAAAGACAAGTTTTGTCCTGCATTCACATGGAATCGAGATCATGAATCTATATAGTGGGCATGAACATTAAAAAAAGAACATCCGTTCACTGAAAAAATCATGAGGCCGCTATGAGCACTTCTGTAGAGTATAAACCCGAGTGGATTCGAGAAGATTTTATTGATTTTATTGCAGAAAAAATAAATCCAGTCTGGGCATTGAAAAAGGTCAAAGCCTGCGTTGTTGAAATTCAGGCATTAAGTCCAGACTTTTATAAAATTCATTTACGTCCCAACCAGAATTTTCAGGCACAGCGTTTTCAGGCCGGACAAAGTATTCTGGTCACGCTGGCGATGAATGGGGTACGCCAGCAGCGCAGCTATTCCATTGTCACTTTGCTCGATAACGGCGATGTGATTCTGGCCATCAAACGACAAGGTAAAATGTCCAATGCTTTGACCCGGTTACCGGCAGGGGCTGTGGTGGAGCTGTCCCAGCCGCAGGGCAATTTTGTGCTGCCGGCACAAGTTCCATCTTTATGTTTTATTGCATCGGGCAGTGGGATTACCGCCATTTATTCCTTATTACAAAAAGCCGTGGTCAGCTCGACCCAGCCGATAGACCTGCTGTATTTCACCCGGGATGATGCCTTCCATGCCGAAATTAAAACCCTGGCGCTGATGTATCCGCATTTTAAATATCATCATTTTAATACCGTAGAACAGCGTCAGCATTTGTCTTTGGCCTTACTGCAAAACACGGTCGAGCAACTGGGTGAGCGACATATTTATGCTTG
Source organism: Acinetobacter sp. YH01025 (assembly GCF_013420185.1). NCBI lineage: Bacteria > Pseudomonadati > Pseudomonadota > Gammaproteobacteria > Moraxellales > Moraxellaceae > Acinetobacter > Acinetobacter sp. YH01025. The sequence continues at coordinate 102,430 of NZ_VOYR01000008.1, forward strand.
TGGTTCAGCCTCGATGATGCAGGCCGCCCAGCAGATTTGTCAGCAGCTGGATTTAAGCGAGCAGTTTCATTCCGAGTATTTTCAAATGACCGCAGATGAAACTCTGGAGGCGCAGCCGGTGCAGTTCTTGCGCTCGCAGCAGGATTTTCAGGCCAACAGCAATTTGCTGGACAGTGCCGAAGCCGCCGGGCTAAGACCGGCCCATGGCTGTCGTATGGGAATCTGCAATACCTGCTCCTGTACCAAAGTCAGTGGCAGCGTGCGTAATCTGCTGACCGGTGAAATTGACCATAACCATAATACCCAAATCAAACTTTGTGTGACGCAGGCAATCAGTCCTGTCGTGATTAACTTATAATCTGGAGGGAACATCACATGAATATGCCTGCCGCGTTACATCCGAACAGCAAGTCAAAATATTTAACCGAGGCTCAGATTCAGGAATTTGGTGCCAAAGTGGAAGCCATCCGCCGTGAAGTCATGGACGATCTGGGCGAGAAAGATGCCCAGTATATTTATAAAATCCGTAATTTTGTCCGCTATAGTGAAATTGCCTCACGTGGGATGCTGATGTTTGGCGGCTGGATTCCGCCAGTATGGTTATTGGGGACTGGTTTACTCGGATTATCCAAAATTGTTGAAAATATGGAGCTGGGTCATAACGTCATGCATGGCCAGTTTGACTGGATGAATGATCCGACCCTGAACGGTGCCAGTTATGACTGGGACACCATTGCCACCGGAGACGACTGGAAATATACCCATAACTATATTCATCACACCTATACCAATATTGTCGACAAAGACCACGATGTCGGCTATGGCTTGCTACGGGTTAGCGAAGCACAAAAATGGGAACCGCGTTTTTTGATGAATATTCCGCTGGCCATTCAGCTGATGGTATTTTTTGAATGGTATGTGGGGCTGCAACGTCTGCATTTAGAAGATGTACTGGTTTATAAAACCAAAACCTGGAAACAGGTCTGGGATGAAGCGGCCGGTTTAAGAAAGAAAATGCGCCGTCAGGTGGTCAAAGATTATGTCTTTTTCCCGCTGCTTGCCGGGCCAAATGCCATTCCGGTTTTTGCCGGCAATGCTGTCGCCAATGTGATTCGCAGCCTGTGGGCATCCGCGGTGATCTTTAACGGCCATTTCACTGAAGATGCGGAAAATTTTGAAGCCGACAACACCGAAAATGAAAGCCGGGCTGAATGGTATATCCGCCAGATTCGCGGTTCGAGTAATTTTAGTGGCACCCAGTGGCTGCATATTTTAAGTGGAAATTTAAGCCATCAGATTGAGCACCATTTATTTCCGGATATGCCGGCCAACCGTTATGCCGAAGTAGCGCCAAAAATTAAAGCGCTGTGTGCAGAATATGGTATTCATTATAATGAAGCCAATTTTATCCAGCAGTTTTCCAGTGTCTGGGTGCGTCTGGCCAAGTGTTCGGTGCCAAATCACTGGCAGGACAAAATCGGGCAGGGCGGTCACCTGATTCGTACCTGTCTGGCCCAGCTGAAAGCCAAATTCCAGTAACAGCAGATTTAGCCAGCTTTTATAAGACCAGAAGATAAGATGTCTTTTGGTCTTTTTTTATTTTGCATAACTGCTGCATTTTTTACTCAAGACTCAAACTTGAGTGCAACAGCGCTACAGGAGCATGAGCTATTTTTACAGAAAAAACGCCCGGTCTTGCCGATTATGTAACTGAATTATATTTATAAGTTTCTGATATCTCTGCGCTTTATTTTTGAGCAGCTGGCAAGTTAACGTGGTTTAACAAAACTGAACTATGGTGATTTTGGCGAATCTCCTAAGCTGGTTTGAGTGAAAAATAATGGAAAATAACAAGATGTCAGTTGTCTCTCAGAACAGTTATCGCCCCTTAAAACTCGAACGACAAAAAAGCTATCGGGAGCTGTTTCATTTCTTTCTGGATGAAAGCACGCCAGCACCAGAAAAAGAAAAGCTTTCGGCCCAGCTTTTACAGCGCGAGCTTCACCAGATAGATCCCCCATCTATTCCTTTACCCGATGAGCCAGTCCAGATCAAAGACTGGCTTTTTCAGCAGAATATGCAGAATTGTGAACGCTATCAGCAGTATTTAAGCCGGCGTCAGGCAGGTGGTCAGCGTGAATACTTTCAGCATGTAGCAGCAGCCTATGACTTTCTGGTGAAAGTCGCGCCAGTAAAATATGTCGATGGTTCCTGGCTGTATAGCACCTTAAAACATTGGTCTGATCCGAATTTTCAGCATCTGATCATGATTTATCTGGAAGAGCTGGGCCTCGGTTCAGCCAAAGCCAATCACGTGTCGATGTATCAGCAATTGCTCAGCAGTCTGAATCTGCAAGATCTGGTCGAAGGACTGGAAGATGAATACTATTATCAGCCCGTGGTACAACTGGCGCTGGCCTATGCGCCGCAGCAATATCTGCCGGAAGTGATTGGTTTTAATTTAGGCTATGAACAGTTGCCGTTGCATTTGCTGATCAGTAATTATGAACTGGCTGAACTGGGGCTGGATCATCAGTATTTTAATGTGCACATTACCATTGATAACCTGGACAATGGTCACGCGCATCGTTCAGTCGCCGCACTGGAATATGGCTATAGTCAGGCCGCCAATAAAACAGAGTTTATTGACAAACTGAAACGCGGCTATGCTCTGAATGATGTTGGCCTAGGCTCGACTGAAATTATTAAAAACAGTGATTTAACCCCGCTGATTGAAAAGATTTTCAAGAAAAAAGCCGTGGTCGGCAAGCTGATTCATAATAACCGCTGCCGCTTTGCTCAAGCATCGGTGAATGAATGGCTCAGCAATGACCAGAAAGTGGTCGAGTTCCTTCAGGTATTACAGGATAAACAGTGGATTAAACGCGGCCAGCATCCGAGTGAAAGCCGCTTCTGGCAGCTGATTCACAATGAAGAAGGCAAAATGTTCGGTGTATTTTCAGTCGCTGAACAGCAGATTATTTATGACTGGATTGCTCAAGCCTATACCGAACGCCGTGCGCCGTTCAAAGCCATAACGCCAGTGCAGCAGGCCGATGATTATATTGTCGATTATTTCAATTCCAGCGAACAGCAGGCCTTGCAGCAACAACTGAAGCTGGCGCGTAACGCGGAAGAAAAAATCAATCTGCTGTTGCCTTACTTGGCGCCGCATCAGCATCATAATCCCACTGGTTTATGGGCCACGCGTCAACTGACCCAGTTTTTATTCCCGCAGGCGCTGCAGCAGATTCAATAAAATCTGATGATCTACTTGTCATCACCTAACAAAATGCCAATCCTAAGGATTGGCATTTTTATAGAAGTTTAAAAGGGTTCCAGCAGAACAGAAGGGCATTTAGTGAGATTTCTTTTTACCGCCGCCATCCTGTTTATTGACGGTAGACCAGCCAATGCGTTCTGCTTCTTCTTCGGAATGGCCTCGCTCTTTTTCCGATTCAATAATATGGCGGGCCTGACGTTTCTGCTTGTCGGTATAGGCCGACTTATCACCTCTAGACATCAGTTTCACTCCTGTATAGATCTGCATGTTTCAATAAAACTCAAAATGTTATCTACATTGCTTGTGTGCCTTTAAATGCCGTTAACCATTGACAATAGTACCGCCATTAACATGAATCACCTGACCGGAAATATAGCTGGCTTCATCGGAGGCTAAAAACAGATAAGCTGGCGCAACTTCACTTGGCTGACCCATACGGCCCATGGGGGTATCTTCACCAAAACCTTTTAGCTGTTCTTCATCAAAACTGCTTGGAATTAACGGCGTCCAGATTGGGCCGGGTGCGACACCATTCACCCGAATCCCGGTTTTATTTTTTAGCAGGTTGGTCGACAGGCTACGGGTAAAGGCAGTAATAGCCCCTTTGGTACTGGCATAATCAATCAGCTCATTATGGCCCTGATAGCTGGTGATACTGGTGGTATTGATAATACTGTCACCGGGCTGCATTTGAGGAATGAGTAACTGGGTCACATAAAACAGCGGGTAGAGGTTGGTTTCAAAGGTTTTATGCAGCTGTTCGGGATTAATGTCCTCAATGGTTTTTTGTGGATATTGCACAGCAGCATTATTGACCAGAATATTAATATGCGGAAACTGCTGCAAAGCCAGATCGACCATCTGCTGCACTGCCGCATGTTGGCGCAGGTCACACTGAATCAGCAGACATTGACGACCTTCCTGCTCAACCAGTCGCTTGGTGTCTTGCGCATCCTGATCTTCTTCTAAATAGGGAATAATAATATTGGCACCTTCGCGGGCAAACAGCACCGCCACAGATCGGCCGATGCCGCTATCACCGCCGGTAATTAAAGCTACCTTGTCTTTGAGTTTTTGACTGCCCTGATAATGGTTTTTAATAATTTCAGGTTCGGGCGTCATTTTATATTGCACACCGGGCTGATGCTCCTGTTTCTCTTGCGGAGATGGGCTGTCAGGATAATGATTCATGGGGTTCTCCAAATTTTTGGGTCGATTTATTGTTTTGCTCAATCAGATGAAATCGTTAGCGATAAAAAAGCACGAGTCTGGGCAGATCGTGCTTTTTAGAAGTTATACCGCTTCCCACTGACGGGTGACTTCTTCAGAATTCTTGTTCAGGATAATCTGGTTGCCACGAATTTCTTCCACCCAAGAGATCGGAATGTAATGGTGCATCCCATCGCCAGAATCCTGCTTGGTCAGTTTGATTTTATCGCTGCCTTCCAGATGATCGACCGTACCGACATGGGTGCCGCATGAGGCAATAACTTCGCTATGTTTCTGAATGTTATTTAAATTAATATCAGCCATTTTTATTACTCCAATTCAGATGAAATAAATATCTCTATTTAATTTAAACGCCTCAAAGAGATAAAAATAGCTTTATTTAAAATCGAAACAACTCCGCCATAGAGTATAACAATTCACTACATGGAGATATATATTACACATTATGAAATATCTAAATGATTGAGGCTAAATTTAAATAATTAAAGCTATTGTTATATTGAAATAGATGAGTTGAGATAATCAAAAATCATATATTTATAAATCTCATTTTATTATTTTTAAATAAAAATTATAAACTACAGAAGATCTCTAGCTACTTATTGGTTTAAACGCTTAATCCTGAAACAGCTAGCTGGTTGAGCGGTCGGAATAATCAAAACTGAAAGGGCAGGGCTGTGTATCTGTATGTAAGCCAATTTTCAGGCAATCACTAAAACTCATTAAACTGATTGAATAAAACAATCAACCTATTAAGCATTTGTTTTTAAATGATTATATAAAAATATTGCAGCTGGAATTTTTCAAAAAAACGAGAAAAATGAAGTACTTTTTGTCATTACAAAATTGTTTGTAAAATAGACAAAAAAGGGCTGTACAGTGCTGTGAATTGTGTATAATTCCGCCAACAAAAGCCCCTGCAAGTTTATAGATTTTCCTATAAGTGTGCAGGGGTTTTTCTATGGACAATTTTTTGGAATGGGATGCCCTGTTTTTAGAAGGTGGCACATACATGTTGTTTTCCAAAACCACAGTCGTTGATGCATCTGCCCAGCTCAATGCACAAGGTCTGGCAACCAAACTCAGCTTTTTTGGTCTGGGTTTAAGTACGGCATCTTGGGCACCGCTCATTCCATTTGCACAACAACGTCTTTCTTTAAACCATGCAGACTTTGGTCTGTTGCTGCTTTGTATGGGGATTGGATCGATGCTGGCCATGCCTGCGGCCGGTCTGTTAATCCAGCGTATTGGCTGCCGTATTTTAATCGGGATTGCGCTGGTTGCAGCGATGATCATTTTGCCGTTACTGACGGTATTTGGTACTGCCTTAAGCATGGCAATTGTGCTGTTTATCTTTGGGACCGCGGTGGGTGCATTTGGTGTGGCCATTAATTTACAGGCGGTGATTGTTGAAAAGAACAGCCTGAAAAATATGATGTCCAGCTTCCATGGTATGTGCAGTCTGGGCGGTTTACTTGGTGTGCTGACTGTGACTGTGCTGCTGTCATTGGGTGTTTCACCGCTAATGAGCGCTTTAATCATGAGCGCGGTGCTGGCCTTTATTGCCATTCTGGCCGTTCCCAACAGCCTGTCTGAAATTGAGAAAAAATCAGACACAGCCCCAGAAGACACCGCACCATCAGCGAAGCAGAAATTTCGCCCAAGCCCGATGATTCTGTTAATTGGTTTGGTCTGTTTTATTGCCTTTTTATCGGAAGGCTCGGCAATGGACTGGAGCGGAATTTATCTGGTTAGCAACTTTGGGATGGACGCTTCTTTTGCCGGTCTGGCCTATACTTTCTTTGCCATTACCATGACCATCGGCCGTTTTTCCGGACGTCGTTTATTAAGAATGTGGGGCGAGAAAAACATCATCACCTATAGCGCGCTGTGTGCGGCCTTGGGTCTAGGCATTATTGTGATGGCGCCGCACTGGGCAGTAGTCCTGTTGGGCTATGCCTTACTCGGTTTTGGCTGTTCCAATATTGTGCCGGTGATGTTCTCCCGTGTCGGACGTCAGAATATTATGCCTAAAGCGGCTGCTTTATCGCTGGTATCGACCATTGCCTATAGCGGTTCATTAAGTGGCCCGGCGCTGGTCGGTTTCCTAAGTGAAGCCATTGGCCTGAGCACCGTCTTTGCGCTGGTGGCCTTATTGCTGCTGTCGATTGCTGTCTTAAACCGCTTTACCCAGGTCGACTAAATCGGACATTCAGCTACTTATCTGTGTCTTCCTTTTCGCCAGTCAGCGCTCACTGACTGGATTTTTTTATATTTAAGCCGCAATTCATAAGACAATGAAAGTGAAATCAAGGGACTAAAGAATATATTTAAAAATTATGGACTCTATTTAAATATTTTTTATTATTAAGAAAATAAACCACTTCATCTTAACGCGTCTATTATTTAATTTTGTAAATAAAAACATCTGAAATATAAAGATGGTAAAAAATTAAAAAAGATATTTAAAAGAATAAAATTTTACTATTTTAAATACAGCCTGTTAATTTTTTAAAATAAAAAAGACCTGCTACATTCCAATGATCTGAAACAAAGCCTAGCTGTTTATTTTAATTTTCACTCTTATCTGGCTTTGTTGCACAAAGATTTCATAACTATATGATTTTAAAAGTTTTGATTATTTTTTGATCCAAAATTAAATTTATTTAAATCAGATGCTTACATATTTATGCAACAAAGCCCTCTTATCTTAAAAGAGTCGCAACATAGACAATCAAAATAAATAACAGGAAGGGTGAATCATGGCCAATACACGTAATGAGGGTACTTCAAATCGTGGATTTGCGAGTATGGATCCAGATGAACAAAGAGAAATTGCCAGTGGTGGTGGGCGCGCAGCCCATGCCAGCGGCAATGCGCATGAATTTACATCCGAAGAAGCGCGTGAAGCCGGCCGCGCAGCCCATGCCAGCGGCAATGCGCATGAGTTTACGTCAGAAGAAGCACGCCGTGCCGGCGCCAGAAGTCATATAAACGATGACAATCGCCGTGGTCGCAACCGCGACGATGATGATGACGATCGCCGTGGCCGCAGCTCATCTTCCAGCACGCGTAAACGCGACCGTTATGGACGCTTTACCTCGGACTAGTACAGCTTGCTAAAAAACCTAGGCTTAATCTGACCGGATAAAACAGCAATCGTTTTTGTCCGGGAAGATTAAGCCTATTTTTATGGGGGAATGAATGTGGTTTTGATCTTTACTTGATCATCTTTATGAATAAGGTAAGCGCAGATTTTTGTGATTGCTTAGAGTTTTAAGCTCAACACAAACTCATCTTAATAGGATTTATACGGCAAAAATTTCCCGGATAGCACCACATTTACCCGGTCGCCATTTTCATGGCTTTCCCGTTGAATATCCATACTAAAATCAATTGCGCTCATAATCCCGTCGCCAAATTCTTCATGAATCAGCTCTTTAATGGTAGAACCATAGACATTCATCACTTCATACCAGCGGTAAATTAAAGGATCGGTCGGAACGCTGGTTGGCAGAGAGCCTTTATACGGCACAATCTGTAACCAGGCCACGGCTTCATCACTCAGGTTAAATATCTGACCAATTTTTTCGGCCTGTTCCTTATTCAATGCCATTTGCCCCAAACAGGCTGCCGTTACCCATTCTTTGGATAAACCAATTTCCTGCGCCACGCTGGACCACTGAATATTGTTCAGTACCTTGGCAGATAAAATCATGTCTGTCACTTGTTGGCGGTGGCTAATCATATCTATTTCCTCAACTGCTTATGGCTAAAACACTGAGAAGGGAAAAGCACAATGTATGCCAGCTTAAAATCAGCTCAGATCTTGAATCTGACCATGGCGTAAATTTATCTTTCACCCAAAGTTGGTACGTTCCTTGCTGTATCTCCACTGAACTGATGGCAACGACGCCATAAATTTTTAAAACATGCTGGATGATTCAGGCAATGGCGCCTAAGACGTGAAAGTCGTCTTGGGCGCTTTTTATTTGCAAATCATCTCACTGCTAAATTTCAATCGTTGAGGGGTACTCGCAATGGCTTATCTTGCACCTTCCGAATTTGCAACCAAAGTTGTGGATGCCGGTGAATCGAAACTACATATGGCAAACCGTGATGTGCTGATCCGCGCCACCATGGCCGGGGCTATTCTGGCGCTGGCAGCGGTTTTTGCGGTCACCATTGCAGTGCAAACCGGCGTGCCTTTAATTGGTGCATTATTATTCCCGGTCGGCTTTTGTATGCTGTATCTGCTGGGCTATGACCTGCTGACCGGGGTATTTGTCCTGACGCCATTGGCCTGGCTGGATAAACGTCCGGGCGTGACCTGGGCCAGAATCCTGAAAAACTGGGGCGTGGTCTTTGTCGGTAACTTCACTGGTGCGCTGATTGTGGCGGTGATGATGGCAGCGGTCTATACCTACGGCTTTTCGACCGAACCAAACAAGGTCGGTCTGGCGATTGCACATATTGGTGAAGACCGGACGCTGGGCTACAAAGAATATGGCGTAGCTGGCTGGATCACAATTTTCATTCGCGGCATGCTCTGTAACTGGATGGTGTCGCTTGGCGTGATTGGCGCGATGATGTCGACCACCGTTAGTGGCAAGTTTATTGCGATGTGGATGCCGATCATGCTGTTCTTTGCCATGGGCTTTGAACATTCGGTGGTGAATATGTTCCTGTTCCCGTTCGCGATGATGATGAGCGGCGATTTCTCGGTGATGGACTACTTTATCTGGAATGAGTTACCGGTAGCGCTGGGGAACCTGGTAGGTGGTTTGGCTTTAACTGGTCTTGCGCTTTATACCACGCATGTCCGCACTGCACCAAAACGCGAGTTCTAAGTTTTAAGCCCACAGGATGAATTTTGGAATCAGGGAAGATTCCAGCCAGTTGAGATCAGCGCATGTCCACTTTGCCATCTTCACACCAGACTTCACTTCAAATTCGGCTTGGGCAATATAGTGCTGCCGGCCGCAAAGAGAGCAATCAGGATTTTCACGGCGCGGCTGTTCCGGAGGGCTATCTGGCACAGCAAAAGGGCATTGCCTGCGCCATTGCCGATGGCATTAGCAGCAGCAATGTCAGTCATATCGCCAGTGAAACCGCTGTGTCCAGTTTTCTGGCCGATTACTTTTCGACGCCCGATTCCTGGAGCGTCAAAACTTCGGTCGACCGGGTGATTCGTGCCACCAATTCCTGGCTCTATGCCCAGACCCAGCAAAGTCAGAGCCGTGTCGATAAAGACCGCGGCTATGTCTGCACTTTTAGCGCGCTGGTATTCAAACATGAAACTGTACATCTGTTTCATATTGGTGATGCCCGTATTTACCGCTTGCGTGAGCAACAGCTGGAACAGCTCAGTGTCGATCATCGGGTCTGGTTATCTTCCCGGGAAAGCTATTTAAGCCGGGCTTTGGGCGTGGCGCAGAAAGTAGAGGTGGATTATTTGAGTCTGCCGTTGGCACAGGATGATATTTTCCTGTTGATGACCGATGGTGTATATGAATATCTGTCGGATAGTCAAATCATTGATGCGCTCCACGATTCCGAAACTTTAGATCTTGATCAGGTAGCAGAAATGCTGGTCCATCTGGCTGATGCACAGGGCAGTCCTGACAATTTAACCCTGCAAATTGTACAGGTACAGCAGCTGCCACAGCAGGCTCAGTCACAATTTCAGCCGAGTCGAAACCAGCTGAGTCTGGCCCCGGATTTAAGCATAGGTCAGCAGTTTGAAGGCTACCGGATTCAAAATGTACTGCACCAGAACCATCGTAGCCGTTTATATCTGGCTTGGGATGAAACGTGGCAGCAGCAACTGGTCATTAAAATTCCGTCACTGGATTTAACCCAGGATGCGCAGGCACTGGAGCGTTTTTTGCTGGAAGAGTGGGTGGCGAAACGGATTCAGCATCCACAAGTTTTAGCGGCCTATCCGCATCAGCGCAGTAAATCTTATTATTTTCAAACCTATGAATATTTATCTGGCCAGACCTTAAATACCTGGCTGCATCAGCAGCGCCAGCCGATTGCGCTTGAAACCGCCATCCAGATTACGGAACAGATCATTAAAGGTTTGCAGGCTTTTCACCGGCTGGACATGCTGCATCAGGATATTCGCCCTGAAAATATCATGCTGAATGCACAGTTAGAGCTAAAACTGATTGATTTTGGTGCAACCCTGGTCAAGGGGATTTCCGAATCACAGCCGCAACATGCCGCGGCTTTGGGCACCTTGGCCTTTATGGCGCCGGAATATTTTTGCTCGCGGCCGGTTTCCACCCGTTCAGACCAGTTTTCACTGGCCGTGGTACTGTATTATGTACTTAGCAAACAGTTACCCTATGGCACCGAACTGGCGCGTTGTCAGACGCTTAAACAGCTAAAAACGGTGCGTTATCATTCAATTTTAGAATATCGGCCAGATATTCCGGTGTGGATTGATGGAGCCTTGCATAAGGCCTTGGCCCTGATGCCAAATGAACGCTATGAGGTATTGTCGGAATTTCTGTATGATCTTAAGCATCCTAACCGGTATTTTTTAAAGCCGGTTCAGTCTTCCTTGCTGGATAAAAATCCTGTTAGATTCTGGCAGGCGGTTTCAGCTATGTTATTTTTATGCTTGCTGTTGTCTTTGGCGTTGATGTTTAGTGTTTAAATTAAATCAGTGATTTTTAAATGCTGGACTGATTATAAAATCAGAGCCACTTGGCTCAGCGATTGTCGTTTCAATACAGCCCCATTTTGATGATGAAATCCGCGCTTAAAATGTATTAATCCCAGCTCCCGAAGGAACTGGGATTACCTACAAAATTAAAGTGAAGAGTTATTCATAACGTCTTCAGGATTGGGTAAATGAGCCAGAAGCTTCGTTCTGACTCATCGGAATTACCTTACATATTCGGGTAATTCGGACCACCACCACCTTCCGGTGTTACCCAGGTGATGTTCTGTGATGGATCTTTAATGTCACAGGTCTTGCAGTGTACGCAGTTGGCTGCGTTAATCTGGAAGCGCTTGGAACCATCATCATTTTCCATAATTTCATACACACCCGCAGGGCAGTAACGCTGTGCCGGCTCATCCCATTTAGGCAAGTTCACATCGACCGGAATCGAGGCATTGGTTAGTTTCAGGTGCGCTGGCTGGTTTTCTTCGTGTACGGTATTGGATACAAACACCGAAGACAAACGGTCAAAGGTCAGCTTGCCATCCGGTTTTGGATAGTTCGGCTTAAAGCTTACCGCATCTACGGTTTTCAGTGCGCTGAAGTCAGGCACTAAATCATGCAGGGTAAATGGCACTTTAAAGATGTTCTGGTCGATAAAGTTAAACGCACCACCAAACCATTGACCAAACTTGTGCATTGCCGGGCCAAAGTTACGCGCGTTGTAGAGCTCTTCTTTCAGCCAGCTGTTGTTGAACTTCTCGGTATAAGACGTTAATTCTTTTGTAAAGAAATCTTCACCCTCAGTCACGCGGGCAATGGCCAGATCACCACCTTTTTCGACACCGGCAGCAATCGCTTCAAAGACTGCCTCACCACAAAGCATGCCGGATTTCATTGCGGTATGAGAACCTTTGATTTTGGCAAAGTTCAGGAAGCCTGCATCATCACCAATTAAGGAACCACCCGGGAAAGTGAATTTAGGCAGCGAGTTAAAGCCACCTTTGGTTACGGCACGCGCACCATAAGAAATACGCTTACCGCCTTCCAAGTATTGCTTAATCAGAGGATGAGTCTTCCAGCGCTGCATTTCCATAAATGGATACATATGCGGATTTTCATAAGACAGATCGACGATCATCCCCAGTGTGACCTGGTTGTTTTCCGCGTGGTAGAGCCACCAGCCGCCGGAAGAACCAGTTTCAGACAATGGCCAGCCGGCACCGTGCATCACCAGACCTGGCTTATGTTTGGCCGGATCAATTTCCCAAAGCTCTTTAATGCCGATACCGTAGTGTTGTGGATCGGCATCTTTGTCCAGATTAAATTTCTGGATCAGGCGTTTGCCTAAGTGACCACGACAGCCTTCAGCAAACAGGGTATATTTGGCATGCAGTTCATAACCTGGGGCAAAGTTATGGGTCGGTTCACCATCTTTACCAATGCCCATATCACCGGTTTGAATGCCTTTTACGGTGCCATCTTCATGGTACAGAATCTCAGACGCCGCAAAGCCCGGGAAAATCGACACTTCCAGCTCTTCGGCTTTCTGGCCTAACCAGCGCACCACGTTGCCGAGTGAAATGACATAGTTGCCATCGTTGTGCATGGTTTTTGGTACCATCCAGTGTGGTGCTTCTTTCGAAGTGGTTTCAGACAGCAGGAAGAAAGTTTTGTCTTCTGTCACCGGTACATTTAAAGGTGCACCTTCTTCTTTCCAGTTCGGGAACAGCTCATTGATGGCACGTGGTTCCAGCACCGCACCTGACAAGATGTGCGCACCGACTTCGGAGCCTTTTTCTACGACACAAACGGACAGATCATTCAGGTTATTTTCAATTGCAAGTTGACGGATTTTAATCGCCGCAGACAGACCCGCAGGGCCAGCACCTACGATAACGACATCAAACTCCATGGCTTCTCGGTTAATATCTTCCATAATAAGAAATCCTGTTTCGCTATACGATATTTATATCATTATATAAATCGGTTTTGAAGTTTATTTTTTAACTTTTTATTTGAAATAGGACTGTATTCAACGTTTAGATTTGTGAGCTTTGTTGCGCAGGAGAAAAGCTGCTTTGCATGGGAAGGGCGGTGTTGGAATTAGGTTATATCGAACGAAATAAAAAGAGCGACCTGTGTCGCCCTGATTATGATGTGCTTAGATATTATTGAGATTCATCGCAATATTGTTGACCATATGAATCAGACGCGGGCCAATCTCGTTTTCCAGTTTTTCCTGATTTAACAGATAACTAGGCGCGCCGCAGTTAAAGGTCAAAATACCATGTTTAGGATGAATCAATGGCACCGCCACAGAGTTGACATCTTTGGCCCAGTCACCTAAAGACAGACAGTAGCCATAATCCTGATAGTCGCGGATCGCACGTTCCAGATTACGTTTAATGGTCGTCCATTGCTCTTCGTGTCTTTTCTTGATCGCGTCAAACAGATATTCACGTTCTTTCACGTCCATAGCGGCTAGGCAGGCACGTCCCATGGCACTGGAATGAATCGGTAATGTTGAACCGACCGAACGGCGCATGGTCAGGGTCGTGTCAGTATGGACTACTTCCAGATAAATCATATTCAGACGGTCACGGGTGGCCATGGCGACCGGCGCCTGGGCATAGCGTGACATTTCTTCCATGAACGGATGAGCCTGCGTTCGCGCAGAAATATTGCTTAATGCCGAATAACCCAATGCCAGTACGCCTACATCAAGTAGATATTTGGTCGTATTTGGCAACTGTTTTAAATAGCCCAGAGAAACCAGGGTGCTGGTAATACGCGCCACGGTCGGTTTGGGCAAATTGGTCATTTGCGCAATTTCCTGATTACCTAACAACTGATTGGTCGCCGAGAAGCATCTTAAAATCTCAAGTCCACGTGCAATAGAGGCAATGAACTGCGGATTATTTTCGCGGTGAATATGCGAAATCGGATCCAAGCGAATTTCATCAAAGTTAGGGATTTCACCTGTTTTATTTTTTGTCATGTTCAGCATAAATAGAGTAAATTAATGAATATGATAGCAACTTAGTTTCACGATACAAAATAAAACACATAAATTATTGATAAATTGCACAAAAAATAAATGATTTTTATTCTGTATCGCGGCCAAACAGGTTGCGATAAATTTTTATAACACGATAAAAGTAACGTTTGTACTTTTAGAGTAAAACCTCCAATAAAGTAATGAATTTTATTGTTTAGTGCCTAATTTTATGGTCCCTTAATCATTTCTGATTAATATTCATCCTTAAATTTAAATTTTTAAAGAAATAATTTCGTATTATGAAATTTTATTCTATATTAATCAAAACAGAAATTCAGTAAAAATTTGCTTATTTATAGAAAAAATAAATTTTTTCATAAAATTTCTTGCTGAAATCTTAATTTTGTGATTATTTATTTCGTATTGCGAAATGAAAATAAGGGTGAGGGAATTTACCCAAACCAGATAAAACGGAGATTCCTATGATTCGTGATCCAGAAATGCTTGATCAACTTCTATCAACGATTCGCGATTTTGTGAAAAACGAGCTCGTTCCACTCGAGCATGAAGTAGAAGAAAATAATGCCATTCCTGAACACATTGTTGATCAGATGAAAGAACTGGGGCTGTTCGGTCTGACCATTCCTGAAGAATACGGCGGTTTAGGCATCACCATGGAAGAAGAAATTCTGGTGGCGATGGAGCTGGGCCGGACTTCTGCTGCTTTCCGCTCTTTAATTGGTACCAACAATGGTATTGGTTCAAGCGGTATCGTAATTGATGGTACAGAAGAGCAAAAGCAAAAGTATTTACCACGTTATGCAACGGGTGAAATCATTGGCTCGTTCTGTTTGACTGAGCCAGATTCTGGTTCAGATGCAGCATCTTTAAAAACCAGTGCGGTAAAAGATGGTGATTACTACGTTTTAAATGGAACCAAACGTTTTATTACCAATGCACCACGTGCCACCACTTTCACGGTCATGGCGCGTACCAATCCGGAAATTAAAGGCGCCAGCGGTATTTCAGCTTTCTTGGTTGAAGCGGGTACGCCAGGTTTAAGTCTGGGCAAAATTGATAAAAAAATGGGTCAGCATGGTTCATATACCTGTGACGTAATTTTTGATAATTGCCGCGTTCATAAAGATCAGCTGATTGGTGGAGTTGAAGGCGTTGGCTTTAAGACAGCCATGCGTGTACTCGACAAAGGTCGTTTGCATATTGCCGGCTATAGCGTCGGTATGGCAGAACGTATGCTGGAAGATGCCTTAAATTATGCGGTGGAACGTAAACAGTTTGGTCAGCCAATTGCAAATTTCCAGCTGATTCAGGGTATGTTAGCCGACTCAAAAGCTGAAATTTATGCAGCCAAATGTATGGTGCTAGATGCAGCACGTAAGCGTGATGCCGGTCAGAATGTCACGGTTGAAGCCTCATGTGCCAAAATGTTTGCCACTGAAATGTGTGGCCGCGTTGCTGACCGCTGCTTGCAGATTCATGGTGGTGCCGGCTATATCAGCGAATATTCAATTGAACGTTTCTATCGTGATGTGCGTTTATTCCGTTTATATGAAGGAACGACCCAGATTCAGCAAATTATCATTGCACGTGAAATGATTAAACAAGCGACTGCTTAATCGAAATAAGAAGGGATGATAGACATGACAAAAATTAGATTTGACTGGCAAGACCCATTCCTGCTGGAGCAGCAGCTGACTGCAGAAGAACGCATGATCCGTGATACTGCTGCGGCCTATTGTCAGGACAAGCTGATGCCACGTGTACTGGAACAGTTTCGTCATGAAAAAACCGATCCGACCATTTTCCGTGAAATGGGCGAGCTAGGCCTACTAGGCCCAACCATTCCGGAACAATACGGCGGTGCTGGTTTAAATTATGTCAGCTATGGTCTGATTGCCCGTGAAGTTGAACGTGTCGATTCAGGCTACCGTTCTATGGCCAGTGTACAAAGCTCGCTGGTGATGGTGCCAATTAATGAATTTGGCTCGGAAGAACAAAAACAGAAGTATTTACCAAAATTAGCTACGGGTGAATATATTGGCTGCTTTGGTCTGACCGAACCGGATCATGGTTCTGACCCGGGCAGCATGATTACCCGTGCCAAAAAAGTCGATGGCGGTTATCGTTTAACAGGCGCAAAAATGTGGATTACCAACAGCCCAATTGCCGATGTATTTGTGGTCTGGGCCAAAGAAGTTTCACCTGAAGGCAATGTCGGTGACATTCGCGGCTTTATTCTGGAAAAAGGCTGGGAAGGGCTGTCTGCGCCTGCGATTCACGGCAAGGTCGGTTTACGTGCTTCCATCACCGGTGAAATTGTAATGGATAACGTATTTGTCCCAGAAGAAAATGCTTTCCCAGAAGTCCGTGGCTTAAAAGGTCCGTTTACCTGTCTGAACAGTGCCCGTTATGGCATTGCCTGGGGTGCGATGGGTGCGGCGGAGTTCTGCTGGCATACCGCACATCAATACACCATGGACCGTAAACAGTTTGGTCGTCCTTTGGCTGCCAATCAGTTAATCCAAAAAAAACTGGCTGATATGCAAACTGAAATTGCTCTTGGCTTGCAGGCAGCATTACGTTTTGGCCGCATGAAAGATGATGGTATTGCCTCGATTGAAGGAACATCTTTAATCAAGCGCAATAACTGTGGCAAGGCGCTGGATATTGCCCGTTTGGCTCGTGACATGATGGGCGGTAACGGCATTTCGGATGAGTTTGGTGTAGCGCGTCATCTGGTGAATCTGGAAGTAGTGAATACCTATGAGGGTACCCATGACGTACATGCCTTAATTCTGGGCCGTGCACAGACCGGAATTGCTGCGTTTGTTAACTAAAAAATTGATCCTCTCTAGCCGGCATTTGCTGGCTAGAACTCCTGCTGTTTTATGGACTTTGACCATGATTTAACTTCATCTGGCAAGAGTAAATACCAAAAAATGAAGTCGGAAAATGGAAATAAAAACTGGATGTTTTTAATTATTTTCCAAGCCAGAATCAGGGTTTGAATAACAGTCATCATCTCATCACAGGATGATAAGTTATCTCAAAAGTTCTGCAGGCACAGGAATGCTAAAGAAATATTAAGGACGCTATGAACACAATCAGTTCCCAACAACACCAGCTGGAAGGTGAAAACAGACCAAAGAAAAAAGTCTGGATTTTAGCCTTTATTTTCTCGTTTTTAGCATTATTGGTGGATGGGGCAGATATTGCCTTATTGGCCTATAGTCTGACCAGTCTTAAACAGGAATTCTCATTAACGAATATGCAGGCGGGTGCCTTAGGTAGTTGGACACTTGCTGGAATGGCCATTGGTGGCTTTTTTGGTGGTTGGGCTTGTGACCGCTTTGGGCGAGTTCGCGTGATTGTGATTGCTATTGCTCTCTTTTCAACCTTAACCTGCTGGTTAGGATTCGCAGAAAGCTATGATCAATTCAAGTGGTTACGTTTTATCTCTGCAATTGGCTTAGGGGCTTTATATATTGCCTGTAACACGCTCATGGCAGAATACGTGCCAACCAAGCATCGCTCGACGGTACTGGCGGCTTTAATGACCGGCTGGACCTTAGGTTCGGTGGTGGCCACGGCGCTAGCAGGCTGGTTATTGCCAGAATATGGCTGGCGTTATCTGTATTACATCGCCATTATTCCAATTGTATTGGCTGTAGTGATGCACTTTTTGGTGCCAGAACCACAGGCTTGGCTCGATGCGCGTAAAGCACGCCAAGAAGCAAAAGCCAGCGGTATTTTTCAGGAAAAGCCAAAAAATACCTTCAAAATGGTGTTTGAAGATGCCTTAAGCCGTCGCATGTTCATTCTCTGGTCATTCAGTACCGCATTTTTACAGTTTGGTTATTACGGTGTAAGTAACTGGCTGCCGGCTTATTTAGAATCTGATCTGGGCATCAAGTTTAAAGAAATGACCATGTACATGATTGGCACATTCCTGATCATGATGTGTACCAAAGTCATTGCCGGTTATATTGCTGACCGTATTGGCCGTCGTGCTGTATTTGCCTTCGGGACCATGGGCACCGCGATCTTTATTCCAGTTATTGTATTTGGCAATACCCCAGACAATATCCTTTGGTTGATGCTGTTCTTCGGTTTCCTGTATGGCATCCCATACGGTATTAACGCGACCTATATGACAGAAAGTTTCTCGACCAAAGTCCGTGGGACCGCGGTGGGTGGTGCCTACAACGTGGGCCGTTTAGGTGCAGTTTTCGCGCCATTAACCATTGGCTACTTTGCTCAAGGTGGATCAATTGGTACCGGTTTATTGATTATGGGCGTTGCCTATTTTCTTTGTGGTCTGATTCCCGCGCTCTTTATTAAAGACCGTTTATTTGACCCACAAAAAGCAGATTAATCTGTATATCGCAACATAGAAAAGATGCTAGGAAGCAAGATGATGAATAAAATCACACAGGATATCGAGGCAATACTGAAACAGATTCCTGATGGTGCGCACATTATGACCAGTGGTTTTGGTCTGGCAGGGCAACCGATTGAACTGATTGAAGCATTAATTGATCTTGGTCCGAAAGAATTAACCATTATCAATAATAATGCAGCGTCTGGCGATCGTGGACTGACCAATTTGCTGTTGTCTGGACTGGTCAAGAAAATGATCTGTTCTTTCCCGCGCGCCAATAATTCCACTGTATTTGAAGATTTGTATAAAGCCGGAAAAGTTGAACTGGAACTGGTACCACAAGGAAATCTGGCTTGTCGTATTCAGGCCGCCGGTGCAGGACTAGGCGCCATTTTCACACCAACCGGCTTTGGGACCAAAATCGCAGAAGGCAAAGAAACCCGCCACATTAACGGTAAAGACTATGTCCTGGAATATCCGATTCATGCCGATTATGCCTTGATCTATGCCAATCAGGCTGATCGCTGGGGTAATTTAACCTACCGCAAGGCCGCACGTAACTTTGGCCCGATTATGGCCAAGGCGGCCAAAACGACCATTGCCCAGGTGCATGAAATTGTCGAACTGGGTGAGCTGGACCCTGAAATTATTGTAACGCCGGGCATTTTTGTACAGCATGTGGTTCAGGTTGGAGATATTAAATAATGAATATTCAAAAACGTACACGTGAACAGATCGTACAACGCGTCGCACAAGACATTCCAACCGGCTCTTTTGTCAATTTAGGAATTGGTTTGCCAACACGCGTGGCAGGCTATTTAAAACCGGAGCAGGAAGTCATTTTACATTCTGAAAATGGTGTCTTGGGTTTTACCGCCTTGGGTGCAGATGAACAGCCAGACAATGACCTGATTAATGCAGGAAAAGAGCTGGTCAGTATGCTTGAGGGTGGTAGCTTTATGAATTCTGCTGATTCCTTCGATATTATGCGCGGCGGGCATTTAGACATCTGTATTATGGGTGCATTTCAGGTGGCAATTAATGGAGATCTGGCCAACTGGCATACTGGTGCTTCCGATGCGGTACCAGCCGTCGGTGGTGCCATGGATCTGGCGGTCGGTGCACGCTGCGTCTATGTCTGTATGGAGCATGTCACCAAAAATGGCGAAGCGAAAATCGTAGATGAACTGACTTATCCAATTACCGGTAAACACTGTGTTAACCGTATTTATACCGATTTATGTGTGATTGAACTGAAAGACAATCAGGCTTTCGTACTTGAAATGGTGGATGGGCTGAGCTTTGACGAACTGCAGCAACAGACTGGTTGTCCGTTAATTGATGCCCGTCAGGTGGCTTAAAATCATCTCATTTCTTCTTGAAGTGATTAAAAAATCGCAGCTTCGGCTGCGATTTTTTATATTGAAATTATTAAATCTCTTTGATCAATCACAAAATATTCGTTTTATTCATATTTAAAAGAAGATTAAAAACGCCATCTCTTGCCCCAGTTCTGGCTCAGGAAGAAGATGGATCACACCTTCTTTCTTGGTCGCAGCACTGCTCATTTCCGACCAAGGGAGAGAAATTTTTTGTTTTATTCTCTACATTGCATTTCTTATTTTAGTATTGCGAGCAGAAATCAAAGCTAGGACAAAAGGACTCTTGCTGGGCTCAAGTTTTAAAAGATTAACCATAAAAATCCTAAAACCAGTGCCATGAGTTTTAAAACCTAAAGATATGATTCCAGATCATCTCGTTTCCGCGGGTGAAATGAGGCGGTGAAAGCGCTAAGAGGTGAAGCTTTTATTTAGGAATCGACTTTAAAGTAGTTCAGACTTCGGTCTTGCTAAGCGCAAAACAGCAGTCTGAAAAGATCAGTCCTAAAGCCGATGTATAAAGGACAGAATGACTAGACGGTCTGGATTAGGGTTGTGGCTGAATATTAATTAAATTCTTTTCCCGGCTTAAATCATAGCGGTTTACCGCAAAAATCAGGAGGGCGAAGGCACATCCCAACAGCACACAAGCCGACCAGCCATACATCTTCCATAAATTTAAAGATAAAAATGCGCCCAGGCCAGCACCGGAAAAATAGCAGGTCATATAAATGGCATTAATACGCGAACGCGCTTGAACTGAAAGGCGATACACCAGATTCTGGTTTAATACGTGTAAAGATGAAATACCAAAATAGGCAATAATCAAGCCTAAAATATACAGCTCTAAACGGTCTTGGGCAAAAAACAGGGGAATCCAGGCTAAAATTAGCCCGCTGGTTGCCAGCTGCGCCAGCCATTTTTCCCGGTGGCGGCCAATCATCTTCCCGGTCCATTGCGATGACCAGATTCCGACCACGCCCACAATCCCCATCAACCCAATCTCAAAATCATTAAAATGGTAGGGGGCTTCCGCCAGAATAAAGGTCATGGTGGTAAAAATAATACTGAGCATCCCAAAAGCCAAACCACCAATTAAGCTGCGGCGCATCAACATCGGTTCTGTTTTGGCGAAGGTAAATAAAGAGCGGTAAATCTGCAGAATACTCATTTTTAGCTGACTTCTGGCCGTGGGCAATTGATACCACATGGCAATGCTGAGCAGTAAAATTGAACAGCCACTGAACAGATACACCGCATGCCAGGACCATAAAGTTGAAATTAATCCGGCCACGGTACGTGCAAATAAAATACCGACTAGTACGCCACTCATTAGCAGGCCAACCACTTCGGCACTTTTTTCCCGTTGGCTCAGGTTTGCAGCAAAAGGAATCAGAATCTGGGTGGTAATGGAACAGAACGAGGCCAATAGGGTAAAGCCATACAGCATCTGGAGATTATCGCTGACAGACAGTCCAATCAGGGCCAGACCGGTACATAGCATCAGGCTACAGATATACAGACGCTTTTCAAATAAATCGCCCAACGGCACAAATAAAAACAGACCGGCTGCATAACCGATCTGTGTCAATACCACTGTCCAGCCCGATTGCTCTAGACTAATATTCAAGTCCTGGGCAATTGAATAAATTAAAGGCTGGTTAAAATAATTACAACCTGCGCAAAGTGCGCAGGTCATGGCCATCATAAACATAAAACGGCGCGAGGGTTGTTGCCCTTGAGCTGACATCCGTGTCTCCTAAAGTATTAGAAGCGATAGGTGGCAGATAAATTCACACGGGAAATATCGGCTTCTTGGCCATTAAATTTTTCCTGTTTACCATGATGGTATTCTGCACCTAAATTAATATGTGGTACTGGAGAATAAATCACATTGGCCACATAATCGGTTAAGCGCTTATTGGTGGTTGGGTTGGCTTTGGCATAGTCACTGGAGTCATCAAACTCGACCAGACTGGCAGCAATACTGCTGCGCCATTTTGGTGTGAACTTGTGGGTATAACCAATATTCAAGCTGTCGAAGGAGTTCAGCAATAATTCATCATTTTCCGTATCGACAGAATAGTCACCCCCCCAAGCAGCACCATCGACAGTCGAACCTTGAACTAAAAACGAAGCAATGCGCTGGTCACCGACCATATGAAAATAGTTGCCCTGAATCGAGTTTTTATCATCAAGATGATAGCGCCCGCCGACACCTACACCCCAACCGACTTTATTAATATCACCGGTTTCGGTCTGGGCTTGTTTTTCATTGACGAAGCCCTGTGCCAGCAGATGCAATGGTCCAGATTGATGCACATATTTGGTGGTAAGAGCTGGTAAAGCCGAAGAGCGATCTCCACTTGCCATATATTCCAGACCGATATTCCAGGTGTTTTCCGGATCCAGTTTCCAGGCATAACTGATTTGCGGGGTACGCAAAACCGAACCACCCAGCAACAAGCTATAGTCGACCGCATCGGTGCTGATTTCAGGGGTAGACATTAATGACCAGGCCTGACCAAAGGTCCAGTTATAGTATTTAAAATGTGCATGACGGATGCGGAAACCACCATCACCTTTACCCCCATTGGTCCAGAAATCGGCCTCTACACGTGCAGAAATATTCGGATTACCGCCAATATCTTTGGCTAGAAAACCGACCCGGCTAGCCGCCAGTGTAAAGGCTGAGCGTACTGAATCTGGCTCATGCAGTTCCTGATTAATCTGGTTAATGGTACGACCGCGTGATTTTGTGGTGCTTTCAAAATCAACTGCACCATCCAGGCGAATCAGGCCATAGACATCCACATTATCCAGCATCGCGCTGAGGGTTTTAGCATCCTTGGCTTTGGTTTCTTCCTGCTTGGCCTTTAAATCTAATTGAGTGGCTTTTTGCTGTTCCAGTTCGGCCTGAATCTGCTTTAACTGAGATTCTAAAAACTGGATACGATCTTCAGACACCTTTGCTGAAAATACCTGACCTGAAGCGATACCGCATAAAGTGGCTAAAACTAATTTTTTCATTTCTTAATCCCTAAAGAAATTTTTTCAAATAATGAAAGGTGATGTGCCTTTCGGTTGCAGCAATTTTTAAATCAAGATGATTGTTGAACGTGAAGATGGAATGGGGAGGGCGACCATAAATGCTCACCCTCCAGACCGGGACTTATTCTGCCTTTTGAGGATCGTATAAGCGGTCTTTAATAAACAGGGCAGGAATTAAACCGCACAGGAAGTACGCTGCACCCATAACCATCAGGCCGGTACCAATAGAACCATTCATGGCCAAATAACCGATGGTGATTGGAGCAAAGACAGCACCTACACGGCCAATGTTGAATGCACCACCAACCGCTGTACCACGCACCGTTGTTGGGAAACTCTCGGTCAGATAAGTTGCATTAATTGCGTATGGAATACCGTACAGGAAACCAAAGATCAGCATTAAAACACCGATATTTTCAGGGGTATGCATATACACCACCACTGGAATAAACAGCGCAGTTCCCATGGTGCCGAAAGCGAACACAATACGGCGACCAATTTTATCTGCCACATATCCGGCAATGACTTTGGCGAAAATCATGGTCAGGAAGGTACCAATCATGTACAGCGCCATTTCCTTGAATTTAATGCCTAATTCTGCTTCCAGGTAGGTTGGCAACCAGTTACTCACACCGAAGTAACCGAACAGCAGGAAACCAGAACTAAATGACCATAAGATAAACATCTTGCCGTGGGTCTTGTCTTTCAGAATGGTGATGTACGGATTACCTTTTTTCGCGGTAGTGTCCACAAGCTGGCCAGTACGTTTCATTTCACGCACGCGCTTCCAAGACTCAGGCTCAGGAACCAGGAAGTGCATTAGAATACCTAAAGCCAATGGCGCAATGGTGATCCAGTACAGCATACGCCAGCCGTATTCAGGAATAATCCAGCCAGACAGCATGGTGATAACCAGTGAACCCAGGGTAAAACCAGTCATCAGGGTAGCCAGTACCGTAGTACGATATTTGGTTGGGACATACTCTGACATCAAGGTATTACAGGCAATATATAAACAGCCCAAACCTAAACATGAGAGGGTACGTAAAATTGCAAATTCAGTATAAGACTGTGCAAAACCTGAATAAGCTGAAAGGATGGAGAAGGAAATTGTTGCCACAACAATTACCCGGACACGGCCAAAGCGGTCACAGGCCCAGCCGCCAATAAATCCGCCAATTCCCATACCAAATAACGACCAGCTCCCCAAAGCACCGGCCTGCATTGAGGTTAATCCCCATTCTGCTTTCAGACTGGTGAGACTGAAGGCCAAAATACCAATATCGGCACCGTCACAAAGCAAGATCAGGAACGCAAAGATAAAGGCAGTAACCCACAGACGTTTGGGTGCCTGCTTGATTGGTTCCTCAGCAGAGATGGGTTGCCTATTCTCTCTGGTTTCGATTGTTTCGGTTGTCATTGTTATATCCTCTACTTTATAAAGTAGCACTCCTGTGCTACCGCCTAACAAAGTCATGTATGCATGACTTCTGATTTATTCGGGCTTGAGAACACGCTCTTTTAACAGCACCGCTCAAACATCCTGGTTGAACCTGTTGTGTCTGCTATCGCGTCATTTAGATAACAACTATGTCATTTGTGATACATACTTATTATTCAAATGAACTAATATTTCGTTTCTCAACACTTACTTCTACATGAATGGTTCAATTCACTTGTAAAATTCCATCCAGCTTATAACCTCAATGCTCTGTTTATCTTGATCTGGTTTCAGGATATAAAAACTAAATCAATATAAAACAATGTCTTATTTATAAATAAGCCAATTGAAAGCTAAGCCAGCTACAAGCTGAAATTTACAAGAAAAATTAAATAATCTCGTGTAATTTCGTTATACGAAATCAATTAATCATAAAACACAGTTTATAACAAGATATTTTGTCTATTTTTTAATAAAAATATCTTTTTTACGCTTTATCCGCAAAAAAACTTGCATTCCGGGGGAATAAACCTTAATTTTTATACAAAACAAATTTTCGCTATACAAAATAAATGGAGATTTACATGGAACAGGTCGTTCAAGTCGAACAAATCAATGCTCATGTCGCACTGGTGAAAATCCATCGACCTGAAGCAAAAAACGCCTTAAATACTGAAGTACGCCAGAAACTGGCTGAAGCTTTTCGTCAACTGAATGATGATGCCAATATTCGCGCCATTGTACTGACCGGCGGAGAGCAGGATTTTGCTGCAGGTGCCGACCTGAAAGAGCTGGCCAATGCAGAAACCATTCAAATGATGCAGCGTCGTACTGAGCGTTACTGGCAGGCGATTGCACAATGCGCCAAACCGGTCATTGCCGCGGTTAATGGTTATGCCTTAGGTGGTGGCTGTGAACTGGCCATGCACGCCGATATTATTATTGCCGGCAAGAGCGCGACCTTTGGTCAGCCTGAAGTCAAAGTTGGGGTCATGCCAGGCGCCGGTGGTACACAGCGCCTGTTCCGTGCCGTGGGGAAATTCCATGCCATGCGCATCATCATGACCGGCTGTCTGGTGCCGGCACCAGAAGCCTATCAAATTGGTCTGGTCTCTCAAGTGACGGAAGACAGCGAAACCATTGCCACGGCCATCAAGATGGCTGAAGGTCTGGCAAAACTGCCACCAATTGCCCTGGAACAGATTAAAGAAGTGGCCTTACTGGCAGAAGATGTACCGTTGAATGCGGGGCTAAGCCTGGAACGCAAATCATTCCAGATGCTATTTGCTTCTGAAGACCAGAAAGAAGGCATGCAGGCCTTTATTGAAAAACGTAAACCAAATTATCAGGGACGATAAGCATGACTGTACATATTCAGAAAATCGGGATTATTGGTGTCGGTACCATGGGTGCCGGAATTGCCCAAATTGCCATTCAGTCTGGCCATGATGTGGTCCTGTTTGATGCCAAAGCTGGCGCTGCAGAGCAGGCTCAGGAAAAACTGGCCAAAACCCTGAATACCCTGGCAGATAAAGGCAAATTCAGTCATGAAAAAGCCGCTGAAGATCTTGCCCGTCTTTCAATTGCCGAG
Source organism: Acinetobacter sp. YH01025 (assembly GCF_013420185.1). Classification (NCBI taxonomy): domain Bacteria; kingdom Pseudomonadati; phylum Pseudomonadota; class Gammaproteobacteria; order Moraxellales; family Moraxellaceae; genus Acinetobacter; species Acinetobacter sp. YH01025. The sequence continues at coordinate 128,484 of NZ_VOYR01000008.1, forward strand.
CAACTGGAAGATTTAAAAGATTGTGATCTGGTGGTAGAGGCCATTATTGAAAATCTGGAAATCAAACAGAAGCTGATGCAACAACTGGAAGCGATTGTCAAACCGGAAGCAATTCTGGCGTCGAATACGTCTTCATTGTCGATCAGTGCCATTGCAGCCAACTGCAGTCAACCAGAACGTATTGCAGGCTATCATTTCTTTAATCCGGTACCGCTAATGAAAGTGGTGGAAGTGATTGAAGGCTTTAATACCCGTGCCGATATTCTGGATGCCTTGACTCAACTCTCGATCAAGATGGGCCATCGTCCAGTGAAAGCCAAAGATACTCCAGGATTTATTATTAACCATGCCGGCCGTGCCTTTGGCAGTGAAGCCTATGCCATCCTGAATGAAAATGTCACGCCATTTTATGACATTGACCGGATTTACCGTGATGGGATCGGTTTTAAGATGGGACCATTCGAGCTGGGCGATCTAACCGGCATGGATGTATCGCATCCGGTCAGTGAGTCGATTTATCATCAGTATTATGAAGAAGCACGTTACCGTCCAAGCGTAATTACCCGTCAGCGTTTTATTGCCAAGCAACTGGGCCGTAAAACCGGTAAAGGTTTTTATGACTACACTTCTGGCAGCAAACAGGGTGATGTTGCACCAGTACTGGCTGAAAAACTGGCGAAATATCCATCGGTCTGGTTAGGCACCGAATATAGCGACGACCGTCAGGCGCTGGAGCAATATCTGCAACAGTTCAATATTCTGGTGGAGCAGTCTGAACAGCCATCTCAAGATGCACTGGTGCTCATTGCCACCTATGGTGAAGATGCCACTTCGGCGGCTGTACGTTATGGCGTTGCCCCACAGCAGGTGGTGTGTATTGATCTGCTCTATGGCCTGAATAAACACCGCACTTTAATGCCGACTTTTGTGACCAAAGCTGAACTGACCCAGGCGGCGCAATCTATTTTTAATCTGGATGGTGTGACAGCCAGCGTTATTCAGGAAAGTGTCGGTTTTGTGGCGCAGCGTGCGTTGGCCATGATTGTAAACCTGGGCTGTGATATTGCCCAGCAAGGTGTTGCCACAGTTGAAGATATTAATATCGCCGTGAAACTGGGTCTGGGTTATCCGCATGGTCCAATTGAATGGGGCGATGTTTTAGGCGCGGAAAAAATTCTGAAAATTCTGGATCGCATGACCGATATTACCCGCGATCAGCGTTATCGTCCAAGCCCATGGTTACGCCGTCGCGTCCAGTTGGGTCTGCCACTTGTTCATAGTTCTAATTAATCTAAAGTTAAGGGAATAACACTCATGTTAAATGCATATATTTATGATGGTTTACGTTCACCAATCGGTCGTCATGCCGGCAGTTTGTCAAGTGTGCGTCCAGATGATCTGGCTGCAACCGTGATTAAAAACCTGCTGGAAAAAACCGGTATTCCAGCTGCCGATGTCGAAGATGTGATTTTCGGTAGCACCAACCAGGCCGGTGAAGACAGCCGTAACGTAGCACGTTTTGCCGCACTTTTAGCCGGTATGCCAGTGACTGTACCGGGCCAGACCGTAAACCGTTTATGTGCATCTGGTTTAGGTGCCGTGATTGATTCGGCACGTGCCATCACCGCAGGTGAAGGCGATGTCTATATTGCTGGTGGCGTAGAAAGCATGTCACGTGCACCTTTTGTATTGGCGAAAGCAGAAACAGCCTTTTCGCGTGATGCAAAAATGTATGACACCACCATCGGAACCCGTTTCCCGAACCGTAAATTTACCGCTCAATTTGGCGCACACAGCATGCCAGAAACCGGTGACAATGTAGCGGAAGAATTTGGCATTAGCCGTGAACAGGCCGATACCTTTGCCGCTGCATCACAGGCAAAATATCAGGCAGCCAAAGAAGCAGGATTCTTTGAAGGTGAAATTACACCAATTGAAGTTTCACAAGGGCGTAAATTACCGCCTAAACAGGTGACTGAAGATGAACATCCGCGTGCATCTTCAACATTTGAAGCATTAACCAAGCTGAAACCCCTATTTGAAGGCGGTGTGGTCACAGCAGGGAATGCATCAGGTATCAATGACGGCGCTGCAGCACTGATTATCGGCAGTGAAAAAGTTCAGGAACAGTATGGGTTAAAACCTTTGGCGCGTATCCTGTCTTCTGCAGCAGCCGGCATTGAGCCACGCATCATGGGTGCGGGGCCAATTGAAGCGATCAAAAAAGCAGTACAACGCGCGGGTTTAACCCTAGATGATATGGACATTATCGAGATTAACGAAGCGTTTGCCAGCCAGGTATTGTCCTGCTTAAAAGGTCTGGATGTGGCCTTTGATGATCCGCGTGTCAATCCAAATGGTGGTGCGATTGCGATTGGCCATCCACTGGGTTGTTCTGGCGCACGTTTAGCCTTGACTGTTGCACGTCAATTACAGCGTACCGGCAAAAAATATGCCGTGATTAGCCTGTGTATTGGCTTGGGGCAAGGTCTTGCGATGGTCATTGAAAACCCTGAAGCAGCCTAAACTGGTTTAAGTCGAATGTTAAATGCCATGCATATCTAATATGCATGGCATTTTTTTAATATTTGCCCATAAAAAATCCCCGCAGATGCAGGGATAGGCTAGTTCTGGTCGGAATCAAGCGCGCTTGGTCACCAGTAAAGTGGCCGAACCAAAGGCATAGACTTTACCATCTTGATCGACAATACGACCTTCTGAAGTCAGTACGTTACGGCCGACGCGAATCACTTCACCAATGGCGGTATAGGTTTCGCCACTTTGCATGGCTTTGAGCATTTTTACGTTTAAATCAATCGTTGAAAAACTGACCCCGGCATCGACAGTGGTGTGTACAGCAGCACCCGTAGTACTGTCCAGCACGGTGGCACAAAAACCGCCATGAATACCGCCTTGTAAATTGAAATGGCGATGATCTGGTCGTACCTCATATTCCACATAATTTTCACGTACGACGGTCAGACGCATGGGAATAATTTCACTCATGGGTGAGCTGGCAATTTCACCATTCTTGATAGCGGTTAAATACGCGAGTCCATTCATTTGTGATGTCGACATACAGGCTCCTTCTTATTTATTATTTCGCTCTATGAAATAATATTCTGTTTTATTAAAAGTATGATATAACATGAAAGTGAACATAATGCTATATATTCCAGGATGGAACGATGACAATAAAAAACCTTGTCACAGCTGCCGAATGGCAAGCCCGATGTGAGCTGGCGGCACTGTATCGCATCATTGCGCATTACAAAATGACCGATTTAATTGACACCCATATCAGTTTACGGCTGCCCGATCAGCCCGACTGTTTTTTGATTAATCAGTATGGCGTGGCCTTTGAAAAAATGCAGGCCTCCACCCTGGTCAAGATTAATCATGCCGGAGCAGTGGTAGAAAGCTATGAACAGGAAAAACCGGTCAATATGGCGGGTTTTGTAATTCATTCTGCAATTCATGCAGCGCATCCGCATCTGAATTGTGTCATTCATACCCATACCGCAGATGGAATTGCCGTGTCAGCCCAGAAACACGGTTTATTGCCTATTTCGCAGCATGCCTTGAAGTTCTATCAGTATTTGGCTTATCACGAGTATGAAGGCGTGGCATTGTCTACCGATGAGCAGGAACGCTTGATTGCAGATTTGGCCGGACATCGTGCCATGATTTTACGCAACCATGGTCTGCTGGTGGCTGGCGAATCGATTGCACGCGCTTTTCATGAAATTTATTTTCTGGAGCGGGCTTGTCAGGCGCAAATCAAGGCGCTGAGTGGCGGTGCAGAATTGCATTATCCAAGTGAAGAGGTTTGTGTTAAAACCGCCAAACAGTTTGCCAGTCCACTGGTTGAGCCGATTTTACAGCGTGCCTGGCTGGCGGCCTTGTCGCTGATTGAGCATCAACAGGCGGAGTACAGCGCATGATTGTCATTTCCAGTACGCTTCCCGATATCCAGAAGATTCTGGTTAAAGTATTTGAAAAATACGCTCCTCCAAACAGTTTTTGTGTTGCACAAAGTCCTGAAGCCAAAGAGGCCACCACAGCCGCATGCTGGTTTCCCGATATGCCATACTTGCAAACTCTGCCCAAATTGCAAGTGATTCATTCGATTGCGGCCGGGGTTGAACATCTGAACTTGAATGAAGTGAGTGCAGAGCAATTCGTATGCCGGGTCTTAGATGAGCATCATCAAAAAGGTATGTTCGATTATTTGCTTTGGGGTGTGCTGTATTATCAGCGTTATTTCGACCGGATGTTGCAGCAGCAACAGCAGCAGATCTGGAAACAGCATCGTCAGAGTTATAGCCATCATATCCAGATTGGGATTATGGGGCTGGGACACATGGGCGGCTATGTGGCAGAGCGCTTTGCTGCCATGGGTTATCAGGTTTCTGGCTGGTCCAATTCGGTCAAAGATTTAGCCCAGGTAAAAAGCTATGTCGGGACTGAGCAACTGGCAGAGTTTTTAGCTCAGAGTCAGATTCTGATTAATTTAATGCCCTTAACCGCAGACAATACCGCTATTTTATCGGAAGCCTTGTTTCAGCAGTTACCAGAGAAGGCCGTCTTGATTCAGGTCGGCCGTGGTCAGCATCTGGTCGAGCAGGACCTGCTCAAAGCGCTGGATTCTGGGCATTTACGCGGTGCAATTGTCGATGTATTTGATGAAGAACCGTTGGCCGCAGATCATCCATTCTGGCAGCATGACAAGATTGTGGTCACACCACACATTGCCTCGCATGCTCCGATGTCGGTGGTAGTCGAGCAGATTCTGGAAAATGACCGCCGCATACAGGCCAATTTGCCGTTATGTAATCAGGTCGATCTGACCAAAGGTTATTAGGATAAAACCAGAAGAATAAAAAAGGATATTAAAGATGTTCACAACCATTCAAACCGAATTGAGCCAGGGCGTGGCGATACTGAGGTTCAATCGTCCAGACTGTTTAAACAGTTTTAATGTGACAATGCATCAGGAAGTTCAACATGCGCTCAAAGACTGGAGCCAAGATGCAGCAGTCCGGGTCATTGTCATTCGTGGCAATGGCCGAGCTTTCTCTGCCGGGCAGGATTTAAAAGAACGCTCCGGACAACTGGCACACATTCCTTTACCCTCAGAAGGCTCACTGGCCAAATATTATAATCCTTTGGTTGAGCTGATCCGGCATAGTCCAAAACCGGTGATTGCAGCAGTGAATGGGGTGGCTGCTGGTGCAGGCGCTAATATCGCTTTGGCCTGTGATCTGGTGATTGCCAAAGAAAGTGCCCAATTTATTCAGGCTTTTTGCAAAATTGGCTTAATTCCAGATGCCGGTGGGACCTGGATGTTACCACGCCTGATTGGTCATGCACGCGCGGCTGCATTAATGCTCTTGGGTGAGCCGGTATCTGCTGTTGAAGCGGCTACTATGGGCATGATCTGGAAAGCCGTACCCGATCAGGAGTTTGACGACTATATTGTTGAAGTCGCCCAGCAACTGGCCAAGCAGCCGACTTATGCACTGGCATTAATTAAACAGTCCTTGCAACGCAGTGCTGAGCATAGCCTGAGCCAGCAGCTGGAGCTGGAGCAAAACCTGCAATATCTGGCCTTAAACAGTCAGGACTATAAAGAAGGCGTACGGGCCTTTGTGGAAAAACGCCCGGCACAATTTATTGGCCGCTAAGGAGAGTATTCATGAGCATTCAAACCCGTGTAACCCAGATGCTGGGCATCCGCCACCCGATTATTCAAGGCGGTATGATGTGGGTCGGTACCGCAGAAATGGCCAGCGCCGTTTCCAATGCCGGCGGATTGGGCACCCTGACTGCCTTGACCCAACCAAGCCCTGAAGCCTTGGCCCAAGAAATTGCCCGGTGCCGGGAAATGACCGATCAGCCTTTTGCCGTCAACCTAACCTTGCTGCCCGCAGTCAATCCGCCGCCGTATGCGGAATATCGGCAGGCAATTATTGACAGTGGTATCAAGATTGTTGAAACCGCAGGCAATAAGCCGCATGAGCATATTGAAGTGTTCAAGCAACACGGCATTACCGTCATTCATAAATGTACCTCGGTACGCCATGCCTTATCAGCACAGAAAATTGGTGCTGATATTATTTCCATTGATGGCTTTGAATGTGCCGGACATCCGGGTGAAGACGATATTCCAGGATTAATCCTGATTCCGGCCGCGGCTGATCAGCTCACAGTGCCGATTATTGCCAGTGGTGGCTTTGGCGATGGTCGAGGATTGGTAGCCGCACTGGCGCTTGGGGCAGAAGGTATTAATATGGGCACCCGTTTTTGTGCCACGCAGGAAGCGCCGATTCATGACAACATCAAACAGTTTTATTTAAACAATGATGAACGGGCAACGAATTTACTCTATCGGCAATTTAGAAATACCGCACGGGTCGCGAAAAACTCGGTTTCTGACCTGGTGGTACAAATGAGTCAGGACCCGAATCTGGAGTTTGAACACATCCGCCCTTATGTCAGTGGTTTAAAAGGCAAGCTGGCCTTGGAAACAGGTGATGTGGATGCCGGCCTGATTACCGCCGGGCAGGTTTTAGGACTGATTCATGATATTCCAAGTTGTGATGACTTGATTCAGCGGATGATTCAGGATGCCGAACAGATTATTCAGCAACGTCTGGCAGGGCTAATTCAGGCTTAAAGCTGCAATAGAGTACGCTAGAAATGAAGATGCCATTCAGCAGTGAATGGCATTTTTTTATGGGCAAAATTAAATTAAAAATCGAATTTTTGTGTCATGACTAGATTTTAGCTTTCAAATTATATTATAGTGGATTTAAAACATAGTTTCGTATTATGAAATATTAACTCATAAATACTGAGAACAGGACTCATACAAGGGAATTACGATGAGAAATTATATTGCACCATTAAAAGATATGAAGTTTGTGCTGAAAGATTTGCTGGATGTTGAACAAAAATATCAGGGGTATGCAAAATTTGAAGACAAAGTCTCTATGGACATTATGGAGCAATATTTAGAAGTTGCTGCTGATTTCTGCCAGAACGAGCTTTTACCTATTAATGCCACAGGCGACCAGCAAGGCTGTCGTTTAGAAAATGGTGTCGTGACCACACCAGATGGCTTTAAAGAAGCCTATAATAAATATGTTGAACTGGGCTTTACCTCATTAACCGGTGATGAAAACTACGGTGGTCAAGGTTTCCCGACACTGTACCGGATTGCTATTTCTGAAATTATTACGGCCACCAACTGGTCATGGGGCATGTATCCGGGCCTGTCACATGGTGCAATGCGTACCTTGGAACATCATGGCAATGACGAACAAAAACAGAAATTCCTGGTGCCACTGATTGCAGGGCGCTGGACCGGTACCATGTGTCTGACCGAATCACATGCTGGTTCAGATTTGGGCCTGATTCGTACCAAAGCGGTTCCAAATGCCGATGGCAGCTATAGCATCAGCGGTGAAAAAATCTTTATTTCGGCAGGTGAACATGACCTGGCTGAAAATATTGTGCATATCGTTTTGGCACGCTTGCCGGATGCACCGGCAGGCACCAAAGGCATTTCACTCTTTATCGTACCTAAATTTAATTTAGATGAAGACGGCAATGTCGCAGAACGTAATGGCGTAGTGTGTAGTTCTATCGAACATAAAATGGGTATTCATGGCAATGCCACCTGTGTCCTGAACTTTGAAAATGCCAAAGGTTTCCTGATTGGTCCTGAAAACCGTGGCCTAAACTGCATGTTCACCTTTATGAACTCTGCACGTATTGGTACCGCCATTCAAGGTCTGGCGGCAGCTGAATCTTCTTATCAGGGTGCCTTGGCCTATGCCAAAGACCGTCTGGCCATGCGTTCACTGGAAGGTGCAAAAGCGCCAAACCTGCCAGCAGATCCAATTATCGTGCATCCGGCAGTACGTAATATGCTGCTGACGCAGAAAGTCTTTGCTGAAGGTTCGCGTGCATTGGCTTACTACTTAGCCACTTATGCAGATATTGCTGAAGCGACTGAAGATGCAGCCGAGAAAAAAGCCGCAGATGACCGTCTGGCTTTATTAACTCCAATTGCCAAGGCTTTAATGACAGAAACCGGACTGGAAGCCGCCAAACATGGTATGCAGGTCTTTGGTGGTCATGGTTATATTGCCGAGCATGGCATGGAGCAAATTGCCCGTGATGCGCGTATTGCCTGTTTATATGAAGGCACCACGGAAATCCAGTCGATTGACCTGTTGGCGCGTAAGGTTCTAGGTTCAAAACTCAGCTTATTAACAGCATTAACTGATGAAATTCAGGCCTATATTAAAGAGCAACAGGCCCATCCTCAATTTGCAGGCTATGCACAGCAGGTAGGTGAGCTGACCCAGCAATGGCTGGAGCTGACTCAACTGATCCAGACGCAGGCACAACAATCTGCCAATGAAATTGGTGCAGCCTCTGTTGATTATTTATATTTCTCAGGCTATGTGGTGTTTGCGTATCTCTGGCTCAAGATGGCGGTTGTGGCACAACAACGCGTCGATGAAGGACAAAGCGATCCGTACTATGCAGCTAAAGTAAAAACGGCTCAATTCTACTTTGAACGTATTTTGCCAAGAACCTGTACGCATCGCGCCAATATTCAGGCCGGTGGAGCAAGCCTGTTCCTGCTGACGCCAGAAGAATTTAAATTTGATTAATCCGCTTTTGCACCCACAGAGAGAGCCTACTGTGGGTGTATTTTTTTAAGCCTGTTCTCTATAGCAAAAATAGTTCAGGTTTCATTGCTTGAAGAGCATCACAAGTAGAATTTTACCAGATCAATTGCAGATAAAATAACAAGATCAGGAGTCTATATGGAATTAGACGCACGTTCACAACAGTTTCCCTATGCGAGTACCCAGCTGACCTATCATGAAGTCGGCCAGCCCTCCGTACATCCAACCATCATTTTAATTCATGGTACGGGTGGTAATACCCAAAAACATTTTAATTATATTTTCCCGATGCTGGGCATTCATCAGCGCGTGCTTTCGATTGACCTCTATACACCGGAGAAAGCGGATTTAAAGCTGACAGATTTTAGCGAGCAGGTAGAAGCTTTAATTCAGCATGCGGTGGCGGAGAATGAACCGATTACCGTGGTCGGTTATTCTTTGGGTGCTGTGATTGCCGCCCAGGTCGCGGCCAAGTTACAACAACGAATTTCACAGCTGATTTTATTGGCAGGATGGGTCAAAACCAGTTCGGTGCAGCAACTGCGCAATACCATCTGGCAGCAGTTATTTAACGAACAATCCAAGGCATTGCCACATTTTGTAAATTACTGTTTATACAGTGATCACTACCTGTCTTTACGCACTGAACAGCAGGTTCTGGAGCTGGCACGCTTTGTTACGCCCTCTGCTGATGCAGCCAGACAGCGTGAAATGAACTATCACCTCGATATCAGCAATATTCTGGCTGATATTACCGCAGATACCTTAATTGTGGCCTGTCATGAAGACCGCATGATTCCTTTGGCTCAAGCCAAGTTACTGTTTGCCTCGATTGAACGCAGCCGTTATGTCGAAATTCATTCCGGACATGCCTTGCATATAGAAGCACCGGCGGAGATTGTGCAGCTGATTAACCAGTTTAATCAGCATCCCGAGCAATATCCGATTAACCAGAAAATCCAGCGATTTGCACCTTAAAGGAGAAGCAGCATGCAAGCTCATGTACAGCGTAGCAAAATTTTAATTGTCGGTAGCGGTTTTGGTGGCTTGGGCATGGCCATTCGGCTCAAACAACAGGGCATCGATGATTTTAAAATCATTGAACGGGCAACAGAAGTCGGTGGAACCTGGCGGGATAATACCTATCCGGGTGTGGCTTGTGATGTGCCGTCGCATCTGTATTCTTTTTCTTTTATTAAAAATCCGTACTGGTCGCGTATTTTTCCGCAAGGAGCAGAAATCCAGCGTTATCTGGTTCAATGTTGTGATCAGGAGCAAATCCGCCCGTATATTGATTTTAATACAGCACTGGAAAAAGCCCACTGGAATACAGCACAAAGAATCTGGGAAATTCAGACTTCACAAGGAGCGTATCAGGCCGAGTTTTTAATTACCGCCACAGGGCATCTGGCCGATGAGCATCTCCCGGATATTCCCGGTTTGGCTCAATTTCAGGGGCAGGTGATGCATTCTGCACGCTGGAATCATCAGGTTGATTTGGCTGATCAACACGTGGTGGTGGTCGGTTCCGGCGCATCAGCAATTCAGCTGGTGCCGGAAGTGGCGAAACTTGCCAAAAACCTAACCGTGTTGCAGCGCAGTGCACCCTATATTTTACCGCGACCGGACCGGCCTTATAGCGAAACGGAAAAACAGCTGTTTCGTAAAGATCCGGAAAGTATGGCGGCTTTACGCCATTCCTTGTTCTGGGATAATGAGTTTAATTTTGCCCAGCGCCGTAATTTAAAAAGTCATATTCAGCGGGTCAAAAAATCCTGCTTACAGTTTCTAAAACAGCAGATTGATGATGCTGAATTACAGCGTAAACTGACACCACATTATGAGCCGGGCTGTAAGCGGGTTTTATTATCAAATACCTATTATCCAACTTTTTTACAGCCGCATGTCACGCTGGAAGATTCCGCGCTGGCAGAAGTCACACCAGAAGGCGTGATCAGCCAGTCAGGACAATATTTCCCAGCCGATGTAATTATTTTCGCCACCGGTTTTGAAGCGGCACGGCCACCGTATGCAGCAAAAGTGCTGGGTAAACATGGCTTAAGTCTGGAACAGCAGTGGTCAAGTGGCATGCAGGGTTATCAGTCGACCACAGTACATAACTTCCCCAATCTGTTTATTTTAAATGGACCGAATACCGGCAGTGGGCATAATTCTGCCTTGTATTTTCTGGAAGTGCAGTTTGATCTGGTGCTGGATGCACTGCAATTTTTTGAACAGGAACAGATTCAGGTGTTTGAAGCAGATCAGGCCGCAGAAGATGCCTATATGGAGCAATTACAGCAGCTGTCTCAGGGCAGTGTCTGGCTGTCGGAAGGCTGTAAAAGCTGGTATCTTGATCCGGTCAGCCGCAAACTGACCTTAATCTGGCCAGACTTTGCTCATTCTTTTAGAGACAAGAACCGGCAGTTTATGCGCAGTGGCTATCACTTTCACTATATTGAGAATCCTCAGCAGAATGCTGTTTAAATGGCGTATGTGAGCTATAAAAAAACCAGTCATCAGACTGGTTTTTTAATATGTTTAATTGGCCTTTTGCGGATCGTATAAACGATCTTTAATAAATAGCGCAGGTATCAGACCGCAGATAAAATAGGCCGCAGCCATAATCAGTAAGCCCGTTCCAATAGAACCGCCTTGGGCAAAATAACCAATGGTTAAGGGCGCAAATACCGCACCAATTCGGCCAATATTAAATGCACCACCGACTGCCGTACCGCGAATGGAGGTCGGAAAACTTTCAGTCATATAGGTGGCATTAATGGCAAAAGGCATGCCATAGAGAAAGCCAAACATCAGCATCAAATATAAAATATTGGTGGGGGTATTAAAGTAGATAATGACCGGCAAAAATAATGCCGTTCCCATGGTGCCAAAGGCAAATAACGCACGGCGGCCAAAACGGTCTGCCAGAATGCCGGCCACCACTTTGGCAAAAATCATGATTAAAAATGTGCCGACCATATAACCGGTCATTTCTTTAAAACTGATGCCAAGATCAGACTCCAGGTATGCCGGAAGCCAGTTACTTAAACCGGCATAACCAAACTGCAGGGCACCGGCACTTAAAATCCACAGCATAAACATCCAGCGATGTTTTTTGTCTTTTAAGATGACCAGATAAGGATTCTGTTTTTTGATTTTCACTTTGCTATGTAAAGCTTCCTGACGCTTGAGCTCACGAGAACGTAACCAGGATTCAGGCTCCGGCACCAGAAAGTACATTAAAAAGGCAAGAAAAATAGGGAAAATCGTAATCCAGTACAGCATACGCCAGCCATACTCAGGAATAATCCAGCCGGCCAGCAAAGTGGCACATAATGAACCCAAGGTAAAACCGGTCATTAAAGCCGCAAGTACCGTAGTTCGATATTTGGTCGGCACATACTCGGACATTAAGGTATTACAGGCAATATAAAGTGAGCCAAGGCCAATGGCTGCAATACTCCGCACAATCAGAAACTGATAATAGGAATCGACAAAACCCAAGGTACAGGACAAACTTGAGGCCAGAATCATATAAAATACAATAACTTTAACCCGGCCAAATCGGTCACAGGCCCATCCGCCAATTACACCACCCACCAGACTCCAGCTGCCCAGCGCACCGGCCTGAAGTAGTAAGGTTAAATTCTGCTTTAATACTGGTCAGGCTGTAGGCGAGAAAAGCCAGATCAATCCCGTCGGCAAGCAGAATAAAAAAACATAAAATAAAAGCGGTTTTCCATATTTTCTCTGGCTGAGCTTGTACCTGCTCAGCCACCATCACTGAAGCTTTTTGCGTCATCACTGATATCCTTTCATCATTCGTTCTTGTTTTATGAATAATTTTTCATGGTTATTACTCATTATTCATGAGTTTAGTTTTCAGCAAAAAACCTTATATTTCGTATAGAGAAATCTTGTTTTTCTTTATTTTTAGACCAAAGACTAGGGTCTGTTGACATTTCATAATGGTAGCCAAATAAAGATACAAGCTAAGGCAACAGAATTTTCATAGCTTTGCTTTAGCTTGTCATAGCGTGTGGCAATTCCTCTAAATTGCTTTAATCTAGCAA
>NZ_VOYR01000009.1:0-133969 GCF_013420185.1 Acinetobacter sp. YH01025
GAACTCAACCATTTTAGCTAAATCCTTGTTTATCAACAAGTTTTTATCAACATCACCGCCGATGGATGTGCATTATAGAGCAAATAAAACCTGACGCAACCCCTATTTTTAATTATTTTGGGAAATACGACACAACTGTTTATTTATTCAACAAAAATACACTTATTTTTCTTTTTTCACTAAAAATGGGACCGGATTGGCCAAATGATCACCTAATTTTTCTGCCTGATTTTTTTCCTGCCATTTTAAGGCGCGACAATCAATATATTCACAATAGCCGCCTTCGCCCTGTTCTTCGACATCATTTATTTTGACCTGATAATGAAAACTGCCGACATAACCTGCAGCCAAGCCAAATTTAAAATCCCCGCGGCTTTGTGCCTGAATATGGATACGCGTGCCATCTGCACCGCTGTAACACCATTCAAATTCACGCGGCAGATACATGCTTTGCCGGTTTGGAGTCATCACCGCCGGATAAACCCGGTGTACTTTAAAATATACGCCTTCATCAAATAGCCGGCTTTGACCGCTGCTCAGGTCACGCAAATACATCCGCGACTGCAAAATCCGGTTAAAGCGGTCCCGCACTTGGGCCAGTAATAACTGCCGTTGTTGCTGCAGATTAATCACCTGATAGGTAAAAAAGGCTAAAGGTAGATAAGGAAAATTAATGGCTCGCGCATATTCAAAGCTGCCGAGTTGCTGGATCTGATAATGTTGCTGTTTATATTGAAGCTGTCCACTGCATTCACACAGCAAAGACCAGTGATCGGCCAGCCCCATGCGTAGCTTGGCAAAATAGGAAATCACCGGGGTAGTACGAATCTTCAGATCAAAACTGAGTTCAGAATCCAGACGTTGGACCCGAAACTCCGGAAAATGTCCTTCCAGCTGTTCCCGGCCACCAAACTGAAACAGTGCCGGCTTGAAATAACATTCTTTTTCCACTGAATAACTGCTGAGCTGCCCCACCATATGTGGACTGGAACTGACCAGTACCGTAGCAGTATCCAGCGGATGGGTTTGAATCGCGCTGTCATTACGCAGCATCGGGGCATTTGGCTGCCCAATCAGGCTCAGGAAATTAAGATAATGTAAGGGCGCGGGCAAATTGGGAATCATCAGCCCTTGATGAATAATTTTATATTTCTGGTTCGGGGCGTGAAAAGGCAGCTGCTCAAGCTTGAGTTGATGTGGAGCTTGATTCAGTTGTTTGGATCGATCGAGAAAATCTTGAAACATCTGCATAGCAAGCTCCTGGGTGTCATCTTGTTATGATTCGGCGGTTTTTCTCGCCATATAAGTGGTCACAAAACCTGATAATGCATAGATGATAGAAATCACCAGAATACCGACCGGAATATTATAGGTCATGGCCGCCAGTACAAAAACTGCTATCGGCAGCACAATAAACGGCACCCGCTTACGGTCCAATGTCTTAAAGGAATAATATTTAATATTGGAAATCATCAGCAAGCCAACCACCACAATAATCACGGCGTTGATGATCTGAATACCAAAGTCCTGAATATTATAAATTTCAGGAAAATCGCGGCCGACCCAGACCAGCGACACCAGCATTAAAGCCGCCAATGGACTGGCTACACCAATAAAATAACGCTTATCAACCACGCCAATCTGCACGTTAAAACGCGCCAGACGGAAAGCCGCACAGGCGGTATAGACAAAACAGCAGGCCAAGCCAATCCGGCCCAGATCATTCAGGCTCCAGCTATACATTAAAATTGCCGGGGCCACACCAAAGGCCAGCATATCGGACAAGGAGTCAAACTGCTCACCAAACGGACTTTGCGCACCAATGGCACGCGCAACACGACCATCTAAACCATCAAATAAGGCCGCCAGGAAAATGGCATAAATGGCCTGGCTATATTCGCCATTCATGCTGGCAATAATTGAATAAAAGCCCGACAGTAAAGCCGCGGTGGTAATGAGATTAGGCCACAGGTAGATGCCACGGCGTTTGACCTTTTGCCCCTCGCGGGTACGTTCCTCTTCCACCACTTCAAATGTGATTCCATCGTAATCATGTTCACGCGTCACGGAATCACCCTCGGGCTTCGGTGTGTTTATCATTATTTTATTCCTAACTCTAACCTAATCTCTGTTGTGACTGCTTGGGTTATTCGCCAACCAGCCAGCGTACTGCTGCATGTCCACCATTGTCCTGCATGCGTAAATGCGGGAATAACCATTGTAAGGCTTCATCTGCATCTTCAGAGAATTTCCAAGGTGGATTGATCACCAGTAAACCACAGCCATTCAAGCCAACCGGGGTATCATCTGGCCAGACACAGATTTCGCAAACCAGCTGACGGCGAATGCCCGATTTGTACATTTTCTTTTCAAAACGTTCAATCATGGCGCGGTCTTTAATTGGATACCACACCGCAAACACGCCTGTTGGCCATTTTTTATAGGCCGCGACCAGCAGTTCTACCAGCTGCGGGAAGTCTTTACGTTCCAGCTCATAAGGCGGGTCAATCATGACCAGACCGCGTTTTTCTTTCGGTGGAATCACCCCAAGCAGACCTTCGTAAGCATCACGTTCATGCAAGCCAGCACGACGGTCACGGATATTGCTGCGCAATTGCTGAAAAACATCACGCTGCATTTCAAACACCGTGGCTTTATCCATCTCACGCATGCCTTGTAAGGCAAACCATGGTGAACCCGGATAAGCACCCTTGCCATCCGTCTCGCGCATCTGCTCGACCAGATTCAGATACTGCTTCACGCCTTCCGGTGCATTGCGGATAATCGAGTCATCCAGTTTGACCAGACGGTGAATACCATTTAAGAACTCACCCGACTTCTGTGCAGGTGCTAAAGATAAGTCGTATTTGCCTGCACCGCCATGTGTATCAATATAGCGATAAGGTTTATCTTTGGCATTTAAACGTGTCAGTAACTGAAGCAAAAGCACATGCTTCATGACATCGGCAAAGTTGCCTGCATGGAAATGGTGACGGTAATTCATGTTTCTTTAATTCCTGAAATCAACCGGTATTTTAGCATGAAAAAAAGTTTCATTCAGAGGCTTATCTTGCTCTAAAATAGTTCCCCCGCTTTTTTATCCTTGTTCGAGTTTTGCCTATGCAAACACATTCTCTACCACCATCCTGGAATCTGGCACAGATATTCAATGATCTGGATCAATCCGGTTATGCCCTGATTGATGATGCCTATCCACAGGATTATGTACAAGCTTTGGTAGCAGAATGTACCGCACATTTGAATGAGTTTCGTAACGCAGCCATTCAAAACGGTGTGGTCAGCCAGATTCGCAGTGATCATATCTTATGGCTGGATTCAAGCCTGCCGGTTGCCGAGCAGCATACCCAAACCTTAATGGCGCTGGCCGAGCAATTAAATCGTGCCTTTTTTCTGGGCATTAAGGAAGTCGAAGCCCATTTTGCCTGTTATAACGCCGGCGAATTTTATGCCCTGCACCGCGATAATCCGCAAGGTAAAAATGGCCGGATGATTTCCTGCGTCTTTTATCTGCATGAACAGTGGCAGGCCGATTGGGGCGGTGAATTACGCTTGCAGGACAAACAGGGCGAATGGCAGATCATTGCGCCACAGCCCAACCGGATGGCCTTATTCCAAAGTGATTTGCTGCATGAAGTGCTGCTCTCCAAACAGCAGCGCCTTTCGATTACTGCCTGGCTGCGTAGTGATCCACAGTTGTGGTGATCCTTTAAATCCTGGCAAGTGGCCTCATATAAACCGTATTGTGAACTGAGGATTGTGCCGATGCGTGATACCACCCAACCGATTATTCAGCGTATCGGTGAAACTGACCAGCTCTATTTACAGGGCAACACCCCGGAACTGGCGCTGGAACGTGCTTCATTACGCCTAGAACTGGTGATGCTGAGTCAGGTCCGTCAGGAGCAGACCTATTTCCTGCAAGAAGCGATTGTATTGCTGGAGCAGGGCCGGGTTGAATTTGAGGAAATGCCGCTGTCCTTATATTTAAATCTGTCCTTAACCCTGGCCAAGGCCTATATGCTGTATTTTGAAATCAGCCAGGAAACCCGCTTTGCCTTAATTACCCAGCAGATTCTAAAACCGCTGACCAATTATAATCATGGCGATATTTACCTGTTTCTGGCCTATGCCAGCGCAGCGAAAAAAGAAAATGCCCTGACTCAGCACTGGCTGACCAAATACCGTAAAACAGCCGAGTTTGATGCCGATGTACTACGTGAACATACTGCCTTTGAACACTGTCATGGTCAAAGCTGGTTTGTGCAGCTGATTCAGCCGCGTTTACACTAAAGCTCAGCACGAAAAAAATATTTAACAACAAAAATGCCTCATTGATTGAGGCATTTTTTATGGACTACAGAAACGCTTGAATCTTCAGGCGGGATTAAGCGGTTTGGGCTTTATAGGCATCCATATGTAATTGTTGATTCAATTCATCGACCCAGATCGCCCAGTCATCATCCTGGACCAGATGACTGATTAATAAAGCACGCTGGGATTTATTCCAGAACGGCGCATCATGCAAAGAAATATGGGAAGGCAGTTGATGGGTACGTACATAAAGTTCAATGGCCGCCGGACTATTGGCTAAACCAAGTTGAGAAAATAATAGAGCTAAGGATGGTGTGTTGTGATTGAGCATCTCGCCCTCCTTATATATCAGATAAATTGTAGTTATTTATCCATCTAACTTATAAGATAAAGCAAAAAAAACCTAGTCTTTGCGACCAGGTTTGTTGTTTCAATTTGTGATTAAAGTTCGCAAGAGCCGGAAAGCTTATGTTCGGTATGTAATTGCTCGTTTAAGACATCAATCACGATGGCCCATTCATCATCACTTTTCCAGTGACTGATAATGAAATCGTGCTGGGCCTTGCTCCAGAATGCGGCTTTATGTAGGGGAATATCGGAAGTTAATTGATGGCTTTCAATAAATTGATCAATGGCTTCTGAACTGGACTCTAGACCCAGCTGCTCAAATAACAGTTCTAATGTGGGTTGCTGATCAAACATGGCGCCCTCCTCAGCATTTTTTTACTGTATTGTAGCTTTACGTTATAAGAATTCTGCACAAAAGCACAGCCTTGTGACTGCGCTTGTTGTATTTTTTTGTACCAAAGCATGTAAGGCGGATGAACCTGATTGAACTGGCTCCGGCTTATTGCGCCAGCTTGTCGCTTTCAACGTGTAGTAACTGGTTTAATTTGTCGATAATCACAATCCACTCATCATCCTGATGCCAGTGTTCGCGTAAAAAGGCGCTTTGTCCCTCACTCCAGAATCCAGCATCGGGCAAGGTCACTTCTGCCGGCAATTGATGGGCACGCACAAATTGCTCAATAGATGCTTCGTCTGCGGCTAAACCCAGTTGTTCAAATAATAATTCTAAGGTCGGCTGTTGTTCGAGTACCATGGAATGACTCCGTATTTTTCTAGGCGAAGTCCATAAACTAGCAAATCCGGAACAGCATTAGGGCTACAGGCCGATGTATTCTTGTTATGTTTTGTGAGGTTTGTCATGGCGCTGATCAATACAACAATCCATACAGCTGCATAAAAAAAGCACCCCAAATGGAGTGCTTTTTCTAACTTAGTTCAACACTAAATTATTTCACCATGTCAGCAATTGCTGCACGTTCTTCTTCAAGCTCGTTTAGCGTGAAGTTGATACGCTCACGGCTGAATTCGTCGACTTCAAGACCTTGAACGATCTTGTATTCGCCATTTTCGCAAGTTACAGGGAAACCGAACATTACGCCTTCAGGGATACCGTAAGAACCATCAGAAGGAATACCCATGGTTACCCATTCGCCGTTTGTGCCAAGCGCCCAGTCACGCATATGGTCGATTGCAGCGTTTGCAGCAGAAGCAGCAGAAGACAGACCACGCGCTTCGATGATTGCAGCACCACGTTTACCAACAGTTGGAAGGAATACGTCTTTGTTCCATTCAGCATCGTTGATTTTGTCTTTCAAGCTTTCGCCGTTTACGTTCGCAAAACGGTAGTCAGCATACATTGTTGGAGAGTGGTTACCCCAAACTGTCATGTTTTTGATGTCAGAAACTGCAACACCAGCTTTTTGAGCAAGTTGAGTCAACGCACGGTTGTGGTCAAGACGTAACATTGCTGTGAAGTTCTTCGCTGGAAGATCTGGAGCAGATTTCATTGCGATGTAAGCATTCGTGTTCGCAGGGTTACCTACAACAAGAACTTTAACGTCACGGCTCGCAACTTCGTTCAGCGCTTGACCTTGACCGATGAAGATTTCACCGTTGACTTTAAGAAGGTCAGCACGTTCCATACCTGGACCACGTGGACGTGAACCAACTAAAAGTGCATAGTCAGCATCTTTGAATGCAACTTTAGGATCATCAGTACCGATCATGCCAGCCAATAATGGGAAAGCACAGTCGTCAAGTTCCATCATTACGCCTTTCAGCGCTTGTTGAGCTTTCTCAACAGGAATTTCTAATAATTGAAGAATAACTGGTTGGTCTTTACCCAACATTTCACCGCTAGCGATACGGAATAATAGGCTGTAACCAATTTGACCAGCAGCGCCAGTAACGGCAACGCGAACAGGTTGCTTCATGTAATTATCTCCAGTTGAGAGGATAGTTAATGCGATTAAATAGCTGTTCTATCTAATCTTAATAATCATAAACGGCAAAGATTGTACTCCAATCCTTTGTCAGATGCATGTAAAAGGCTATGGATTTCAACAAAAGTCTGATAGGAAATATAAATAAAATGCCGAAAAACGTCGGGTTTTAGTATGAACCTTTAATAATAAAGGCCGATGGACACTGGGTTTCCACGCTACTGCTGCACTGTTTATAGCGCCCATTCGGGCTATAGCAGATTTTCAATTCAGTTAAATAACTTTTGGCCTGATGCGAAGTGCACTGAAAGTGAATGCTCTTGGAATGCATGCCCGGATTCAGGCGAATAAACAGCCGGTTCAGTTCATTCTGCTGCACCACGGTAGTTTCCTGACCGGTCAGCACCGCCGGGACTTTCAGCCGGTCGGCATAGTTAATGATGGTACGGAAATACTGGCTGGCATTCATCGGTACGCAGCCACCAATACCCTGCCACAATTGCACCCGGGCATGTTCATCGGGCATGACCCGTGCCACCACTTTGGCCTGAATGGGAGACAGTTTGGCTGAAGAGCTGGTTTCGCAGTCACGACGGGAGGTTTCCGGATACAGCCCGGTAATATTCAGCGAGTAGCCTTGCAGGCATTTCCGCTGCTTGGCGCGGTTGCTGTCAAACATGCACACGGCGGGTGTCATTTGTACATCCATGACATAGCCCTGCACCGTGGCAGCACATGCAGCACTACTGAGCAATACCCCCGCCCCACCCGAAATCAGGATGAGGATTCCCGCTGGCTGCCCCCCGGCTGTCAATTTCTTCATTCTCAAACTTAGCACCTTCTCGTGTCGTTTTGAGTCCCATCCTCCTGCATCCATGCAGGAGACACCCCATCTTGTTTACTGCGTATTGCGCATTGGAATCTGCTGCATACGTTTACTGATTGATTGCGCGCCCTGACCCAGCAATAATCCATAGTGCGTGGCATTGGTCATGACGTGTTTAACGTAATCGCGTGTTTCCAGCAACGGAATGGATTCGGTATATTGATCCGCTGCCATGTTTTGAAATTCAGGCTGCCAGCGACGGGCACGGTTTGGCCCGGCATTATAGCCCGCAGTTGCTAAAACCGAGTTATTACTAAGCTGACCCTGGATGGTCGACAGATAAAACGTGCCATAACGAATATTGGTATTCATATCGGTGAGTGCCGCCGGATTATAGGTTTCCCTCATTTGGCGGGCAATTAAACGCGCGGTATCCGGCATAATCTGCATTAAACCACCCGCCCCGACATGCGAACGCGCCGTAGTCACAAAACGGCTTTCCTGACGCATCAGGCCATAGGCCCAAGCCGGATCAATCCCGGCGTTCTGGCTGTGGCTGACCACATAATTCTTGTGCGGCATAGCATAACGGTACTGATAGTTATGCTGCTTGGTGGTGCGGTCTGCCGCATAAATGGCCCGGTCATACCAACCCATATCGGTGGCGCGTTTGGCTGCAGCCAATAACAGACCATCATCATGTTTTAAATAGGCCTGACGCACAGCCCAGTTCCATTCACGGTTAATATAACTGGCCGGTGCATTAATCTGGCGCAAGGCAAAGGCGCGTCTAAAGTGAATATCCTGATTTAAACGCTGCATATCCTGCGAACTTGGCTCACGGCTCACAGGAATCGAAGAATAGCTGTATCCGAGCTGATCTTTGGCCAGCAAATTGTGGTAATCATCACCCTGAGCCAAACGTTTATAAATCGCGTCAGCACTGCGTTTTGAAGTGGCATCGCCACGCTGCTCAGAGGCACGCGCCAGCCAGTACTGCCAGCGGTCTTCCTGCTTTTGCGACACGCTCATGGCATCAATCGCGCGAATTACACTTTCCCAAGCACCAAAACGAATCGCCTGACGGGCATAAATTTCCGCTTCTTCCGGGCTAAATGGCAGTCCATAGCTGGCATCCAGCGCATTCAGTACTTCACGGTTAAAATTGTTCTTCATGACGGTGGTGCCGCCAATATAGCCCACAGCACGATACAAGGCGCGCTGCACCGACTGCGGGGTACCTTCTGCAGCACGTTTCACCGCAGATAGAGCCGAGTTCAGGTCGGTATCGGCCAGGCGGCCCAAGGCATAAATCAGATAAGCCTGATCTTCAGCACTGGCTTTTGGTGCAGACCATAAATAGTTAAGCGGATTGGCCTGAATGCTATTCAGCTGCGACAGACTCAGGTTTAAACCTAGTCCCTGTGCAGTGGCAAGCGCCTGTCCGGATTGGCCGGCACGCAGCTGCACCCACAAACGCTGCTGTTTATCTTCCTGGGTCATCAGTGGGCTGGATAACATCATCCGGCCCAGACCGGTACAGGATTCCGGCTGCGAATTGGTGGTTAGCCAGACATCTTTAAATTCGGCAAAAACCAGCGGATCACCCGACTGGGCACGCACCTGCGCCACGGCACAGCTTTCGGCACGGTCGGCATTGGTCACATACGGCAGCACTGATACAGCATTGCTAAAATCGGCCTGTTTGACTTTTTCTTCGACATAATCGGCAGCCAGTTTTTCTGCCATGGCCGACTGTGGATAACGCTGGGCAAACTGCACAATCGAAGCGGGTGACTGAGTGGCCAGATTGGTATTTAAAATCCAGTATTCCGGATAATAGCCGAGCACATCATTTTGCATGGCACTTTGATATTGCTGCAATAAAGAGAGGTTACTGGTATTGGCTGCCCGCAGCGCATCATTAAACTGCTCTTCGGCTGCGTACAAGGTTGGGAAAATGCTCAGTGATGCCAAACCTAACACAAGCTTTTTGCAAAAAATTCTTTTCTTTTCAGTCCATGTGCGCATGTGCCTATTTTCAGTCATTACTTCGCCTCTCCTCTCTTACCGCAATATACTAAAACAGTTTCATTATTCTCAAACACCTCAATTGTTGTGTTATGTAACCTCATGATTAAACAATATTAATTTTCGAACAATTTTAATTGATAAATCAATCTTCTGCTTCCCTCATTTAGGGCTATAAGTTTATACCCAGTTCCTGTTAAAATACGCGTTTTTCTATCACCTCTGCCGTTCAAACATTTCAGAACGGACGATCTCGATTTTATCCTTCAGGAGCCTACATGACGGTTCAAACCTTCATTCCAAATGGTGCCAAAGCTGCCTCAGAAAACACTGTTACCCAGCCACAGCACACCCCAGCCGACGGTTCAGTGAAAAAGCTGTACATCGAAACGCAAGGGTGTCAGATGAATGAGTATGACAGTCATCGTATGGCAGATCTTTTAGGCGATTCTCACGGCTATGTGCTGACCAGCAATCCGGCCGATGCCGATATCCTGCTGATGAACACCTGTTCCATCCGCGAAAAGGCACAGGAAAAAGTGTTCTCGGAACTGGGCCGCTGGCGCAAACTGAAAGAAAAAAATCCGGATCTGGTGATTGGCGTGGGTGGCTGTGTTGCTTCTCAGGAAGGTGACAATATTCAAAAACGTGCGCCGTATGTCGACATGGTGTTTGGCCCACAAACCTTGCACCGTTTGCCACAAATGCTGGATCAGCATAATGATCAGGTTGAAAAACCGAAAAAAGAAAAAATCAAGCTGGTGGATATTTCCTTCCCGGACATTGAAAAATTCGACTTCCTGCCAGAACCGCGCGTCGAAGGTTTTAAAGCCTTTGTGTCGATTATGGAAGGCTGTTCCAAATACTGTTCTTTCTGCGTGGTGCCCTATACCCGTGGTGAAGAAGTTTCACGTCCACTCGATGACGTACTGGCGGAAATTGCCGGTTTAGCAGAAAAAGGTGTGCGTGAGATTTCACTGCTCGGTCAGAACGTGAATGGTTACCGCGGTGAAACTTTTGACGGCAACATCTGTACCTTTGCTGACCTGTTGCGTTTGGTCGCCGAAATTCCGGGGATTGGCCGTTTACGTTATACCACTTCGCATCCGCTAGAATTTAATGATGACCTGATTCAATGCTACCGCGACTTGCCACAAATGGTGTCGCATTTGCACTTGCCGGTACAAAGTGGCTCCAATGATGTATTACAGGCCATGAAGCGTAACCACACCATTGATGTTTACATCGAAAAAATTGCCAAGTTACGTAAAGTGCGTCCGGACATGCATTTGTCTTCTGACTTTATTATTGGCTTCCCGGGCGAAACCGACGAGAACTTTGAAGAAACCTATCAGTTTATTCAAGATATGGACTTCGACCATTCGTACAGTTTTGTCTATTCAAAACGTCCGGGCACCCCGGCGTCTGAACTGCCGGACAACACTCCGGAAGATGTCAAAAAAGAACGTCTGGCCAAAGTGCAGCAATGGATTAAACAGTCCAGTATTGACAAAACTGATGCCATGCTCGGCACCGTGCAACGTGTGTTAATTGAGAGCGTGTCGAACAAAGATCCGAATGTGCTGGTCGGCACGGCGGACAATACACGTTTGGTAACATTTATTGGTGATCCGGCTTGGGTCGGACGCTTTGCGGAGATTGAGATTACCGAGATTAAAACTTTAAATTTAGTTTATGGTGAACTCTTGAATCTTGAACCAGACGTGGCGTAATGTAAGGAAACAATACGACTACTTCTGAATAAGGAATTCTCTTGACTGCAGCAATTCGACGTACAGTAAATTTTCCTGGCATTTCAATGGAACGTCTCAAAAGCATGCTCGGTGCTTATAACGGCCACTTGAAACAGATTGGACAGCGTCTAGATGTGCAAATTTCTCATCGAGGTGATGCCTTTTTTATTGATGGTGAAATAGATGCAGTTGAGAGAGCCGAGCTCTTGCTTCAGCGTTTATATGAAGAATCGGAAAATTCCAGCCAGATTAGTGCCGACACCTTACACATGATGATTCAGGGCAGCCAGACTGACCGTGAATTGCAGATTGATGAAGAGCAGGAACATACCGGTTTAGATGCGGTCTGGTTACAGACCCGCAAAGGCCGGATTAACCCGCGCGGTGCCAACCAGAAACGTTATGTGCAGCGTATTTTACAAAGCGATATTTCGTTCGGGATTGGCCCAGCAGGAACCGGTAAAACCTACCTGGCGGTAGCTGCAGCCGTCGATATGCTGGAGCGTAATGAAATCCAGCGGATTTTACTGGTTCGCCCTGCGGTTGAAGCCGGTGAAAAACTCGGTTTCCTGCCGGGTGATTTAACCCAGAAAATTGACCCGTATTTGCGCCCGCTGTATGACGCGTTATATGAAATGCTCGGCTTTGAAAAAGTCGCCAAGCTGATTGAACGTCAGGTGATTGAAGTCGCGCCGCTGGCCTATATGCGTGGTCGTACCCTGAACCATTCTTTTGTGATTCTGGATGAAGCGCAGAACACCACACCAGAACAGATGAAAATGTTCCTGACCCGTTTGGGCTTTGGCTCACGTGCCGTAATTACCGGTGACGTGACTCAGGTCGATTTACCGCGTGGTCAGCAGTCTGGTCTGGCGCATGCCCTGCGCGTGCTGGAGCACGTCAAGGAAATTCATATTACCCGTTTCCATTCACGTGATGTGGTGCGTCATCAACTGGTGCAGAAAATTGTTGAAGCCTACGAAGGCTGGGACAGTGAGCAACAACGTCTGAGTGCAGAAGCCCGTGCCGAACGCAAAGCCCGTCAGGAAGCGCTGATTGCAGAAAACGATGCCAAGGCCGATGCGCAGGACTAAACTGATCTAAGGATATATTTTGAAACTGAGTCTTTCTCTACAACAGGATGTTCAAGCCCCTGAACTGGTCTTGAAACGTGGCTATATCAAAAAAGTTGTAGAAACCACCTTGCGACATATTGGCACCCAAAGTGACTGTGAAATCGGGATCGCCTGTGTCGACAATGAAGAAAGCCATAAACTGAATCTGGAATATCGCCAGAAAGACAAACCGACCAACGTGCTGTCTTTCCCAAGTGAACTGCCCGATGAAATGGCCGAATTTCTTGATGCCTTCCCCATTGGGGATTTAGTGATCTGTATTCCGGTGGTGCTACGCGAAGCGAATGAGCAAGGCAAAGCACCGCTAACCCATTTCACCCATATGCTAGTGCATGGCACCTTGCATTTGATGGGTTATGACCATGAAACTTCAGATGAAGATGCTGAAGAAATGGAAGGCATTGAAATTGAAATTCTGGATAAGCTCGGTTTTGAAAACCCGTATTTAGAACGCGATTAAAGTAAAAAATGAAGAAGCGGGCTTAGGCTCGCTTTTTTTATAGGGTTTATTTTATGATGAGATGAATAAAAATAGATAAGCCACAATCATGAAATACGTTGTTATTTTTAAAGCGAAAATTAAAACACTTGATCCTCTGTATTTTGCCACAGCACAGCAGTTACGTCAGAAAGCCTTAAGCCAATTCCGCTGCATTCATTTTGAAGCATTAACAGAAGGTTTATCTGAAATCGCCCTATCCTATTGGCATGATCTTTCAGATATACACGCTTGGCATTTAGATGCGGAACACCAAGTCGCACAACAACTCGGACATAACACTTGGTATGAAAATTTCAGTGTTGAAGTTTGTGAAGTATTACGTCACTACAAACGCTAGCGCACCTCAAACTCCGCCTCAGCCGGGTCAAAACGCCAGGTCCGGATAATGCGTAGCTCGGAAATATCTTTCATCTTGGCATCAAAGGCACCAAAAGGAGCAGCTTTACGCACAGAAGCCTTGGCAGCTTCATCCAGCATGGTATGCCCCGAGCTTTCAATTAAACGAATCGCACGAATCCCACCGTTGGCATTTAAAATCACCATTAAACGCACCTCACCGGCCAACTGTTGCTGCTTGGCCGCTTCCGGATAATAACGGTTACCATAAAATTCGACTTTCTGACGGAATCTTTCCAGATAACCGGCTGCGACATCCTGCTTGGCCTGAATTCCATCTACGGTTTTAATTTTCTGCTGACGGCTGAAATTTTGCTGACGCTGTAAATACTGCGCTTCCAGACTGGCCACCATCGCCGCTTTGGCCTGAAACTGGCTGTTTAATTCTTCCAGCGCTTTTTTACGCTGGTTTTCCGCCGCCTGCTTTTGCCAGCTTAAGGTGGTCATTAGCACTTTTTCTTCAAAGCTCAGTTCACGCTGCTGCTGCAAACGCTCCAGACTTTCCAGCTGCTGATCACCGGCACTCTGTTCAATCATTGGTGCGAGCATATCGCTGGACATGCGGTGCGCTTCCCGGAAGGTGCCAGAACCCTGCTGGTCGGCCTGTGCTAAAAAGTCGGCATCCTTAATTTCGGTGGCACTTGGTCTTAAGCTGACTGCAATTTCCTTGACCGCGGCATCGCTTTGCTGTGGCATGACAAATTGCACCGTTAACACAGCCAGATGCGAAAGTGCCGCCAGCGTCAGTACGGTGCCAAATAGTGGATCTTTCCACCACTGCTGCGTCAAAGGTGCAAAATGAAATTTCTTTAACATCACATTAATCCGACAAAATCGCGGATTCCCCAAATCGTATAAAACGAGATAAAATAAGACTGGTTTTTACTTTTGAAAAAAAGCGAGACACTCGTCAACATGTCGTGTCACGATAAATAAAATCTTGAAAATGGTGCAGTTTATTTTGCTAAACTGCAAGCTTCAATTGGCGTATTTTTAATACAATTCGACAAGATCTCTGCAAAGTTAATAAAGATTAACCCATTGGAATGCCCTGTATGTCCCCTCTTATCTCTCTCATTTCAAAACGTTTACGTCAGATGTATCAGAAGGCTGAAGGATTTATTGAAGATGAGCGCGAATTTCCAATGTCTCAGGTTTTTCTGAATGCGACCTTTCAGCGCTTTGTCACCGACAATGTCAAAATGCTGAAAGACTTACATGCCGATTTACATGACGACTGGCTGCGTCTGTATGCGACCCTGGACTACAACGGGCTGTATATTACTTTGTCGGTAGATTTGAAACTGGTGCAGATGGAACTGAATAAAAATGTCCAGCTGATTGTATTTGAACAGATTAGTGATACCCAGGTGATTGAAGCCAAATATCCAAGCATCCTGCATAAGCTGGGTGTGCGGTTTGCGCTGTTCTTCTATCAGAAAGTGCTGAACAAAGATCCACTGGGCATGATTCTGCAAAAACTGAATGTGATTAAAGTTAAAGATGATCTATTACATTTAGACCTGAACCGCTGGCTGGGCAAGAACCGCTCGATCATTGACACTCTGGGCAAAGTGCATGTCAATCATGCGGTGTTGCGTGAAGCCGAACTGGTGGTCATGGGCAATGTCAACCTAACCACCCTATTTCGAAAAATTGCTGAAGATCGCGATCGTGAAGAAGCCGAAGAAGCACAAACGGCCACAGAAGTGACGCCCATCAAACAGAAAAAGAGCTAAAAGCTCAAACAGAGAGATTGCAGATGCCGATCAGGATTGCTACACAAGCGTTACATAAAGTGCATATTTGCAAATTTTCTCTTCATCATTCAAGCGCATAATAGAACAAAGCACAATGTGCGCTTATTTACAGCAATAGGAAACAATTTACTTATGGCTAAACACGTATTGAAAACGATGGGCATGGCAGCGGGAGTTTCGACTGCACTGTTATTTGCAGGGTTCTCAAACCAGACTTTTGCCATGAGTCCATTCCAAGCCAGTTATCAGTTCAGCTATAACGGCAAAAACCTTGGCTCTGCGACCCGAACCTTAAGCAAATCCGGCAATCAGTGGAACTATGTTTTTGCCGCCAAAGCCGGCGGGATTGCTTCGGCCACGGAAACCAGCCGCTTCACCTTTGAAAATGGCAAAATTGGTTCTTCCAGCTTTAGCCGCAGCAGCAAAATCCTGATTCATAACAACACCATGAGTATTCACTTTAATCCGGCTGCGAAAAAAATTAATACCAAAAAAGACAAAGAGTCGCGTTCATTTGCCTGGAAAGCCGGTGTACTCGATGAGCTAAATGCCGAATTGCAGATTCGTGAAGACTTAAAAAATGGTTCGCTCAAATCGACCTATTACCTGGCCGATGCCAAGGAGGTCGAAGCACGTAAATTTGTACGCCAAGGCAGTGAAAGCGTAAAAACCAATTATGGCACCTTTGACACCATTAAAGTGGCGATTAAGCATGACAAGCCGGGCCGTGAAACCATTTTCTGGTTAGCGCCAAAACTGGACTACTTACCGGTGAAAGTGACCCATCTGGACAAGAAGAACTCTTATGGCCTGCTGTTAACCGGCTATAAAGGCCCAACAAGTTAATCATTTTCTCGATTTTTGCTTGCATTTTTTCAGGTGCTTTTTAAAATACGCTTTTGCTTTAAAAAGCACCTGCTGTTGAGGATTCTCCCGTGCACGCACTAGAACAGAAAATCTTAGCTGAAGGTATCGTTCTGTCTGAAGAAGTTCTGAAAGTCGATTCTTTCCTAAACCATCAAATTGATCCGGTCATGATGCAGCAAATTGGTCAAGAATTTGCGCGTTTGTTTAAAGATGCCGGCATCACCAAAATTATTACCATTGAAGCGTCAGGTATTGCACCGGCAGTCATGGCAGGTTTAGAGCTGGGCGTTCCCGTGATTTTTGCACGTAAATATCAGTCTTTAACCCTAAAAGATGACCTGTATCGCTCTAAAGTGTTTTCATTCACCAAACAGGTCGAAAGCACCATCGCGATTTCAAACAAGCACATCAGCTCAAGCGACAAAGTGCTGGTGATTGATGACTTTCTGGCCAATGGTCAGGCGGCTTTAGGTCTGGCTGACCTGATTCATCAGGCCCAAGCGGAAGTGGTCGGTATTGGTATTGTGATTGAAAAATCCTTCCAGCCAGGTCGTGACCTGCTCCTGGAAAAAGGCTACCGGGTTGAATCTCTGGCGCGTGTGAAGTCACTGGCCAATGGTACGGTTGAATTTGTTCGCGACTAAGACTTTGTCTGCAATTTATATCTAAAAGAGCACTCAGGTGCTCTTTTTTTTATGGCGATGTGATTTACAAAATTCTCTACCACGCTCCAGACCGAATGGCTTAGCATAAGCCTAACGGCAAATTCTGAGCGTTTTGACCAAGGTCAGCTAACGCCTTTTGTCCTAAGCTATTGGCTCTTTGGATTGACCCAGCATTTTT
Source organism: Acinetobacter sp. YH01025 (assembly GCF_013420185.1). Lineage (NCBI taxonomy): Bacteria > Pseudomonadati > Pseudomonadota > Gammaproteobacteria > Moraxellales > Moraxellaceae > Acinetobacter > Acinetobacter sp. YH01025. The sequence goes on from NZ_VOYR01000009.1 coordinate 16,739, forward strand.
AGAAGGCACTCTACACTCATGACACAAGACAATCCGTTGATGGAACACAGTATCGTCTGTCCGAAATGTGGCTCAAATCAGGTTGAAAAGCGCAACCACGAACAAAACTTACAAAAAATTGGCGGAGTATTGCTCGGGTCGGCCGGAACAGCAGCCGGAACTGTCGGCGGGGCCGCCTCCGGTGCCTCTTTAGGCGCTGCCATAGGCACCGTGGCCGGACCGTTGGGGGTGATTATGGGCGGTACCATTGGTACCTTTGTGGGTGCAATTAGTGTTGGGATCACTGGCGGCTTTTTAGGGCATCGCTTTGGTAAAAAAGCAGGTGTAATTGTCGACCAAAATATCTTTCTTGATTTTCATTGTCTGAAATGCAAACACCGTTTTAAAGAACAAATCAAACCTAACCAATCTTAAACATACCAAACACAGATTTTCATATAAAAAAGTGCTGTATAAAACAGCACTTTTATCACATCTTTTTATTATTTTACTTGCACATTTTCGGCTGCAATTACTGGCTTTTGAGCTGCTAAATATTGAACTTCTGCAGGTTGTTTTTGGGCTTGTTGTTCTTGTGGGAAGTTCAGACTATGCACAATTTCAGTTGCAGCTACGCTCGACCACGAGCAGCCTAAACTCAATACAACTATACCGATTAACGTTAACTTATTCATTTCCACTTTTCCTCAATCTCTCATTATTACAGCAGTCCATTGTGCTTGATACATATACCTGCACGAAAAATGCTGTGTGAACCGTGACAGAAAACTCTGCTTTAAAAGTGGCTATTAAATGTGAAAAGTGAAAGACTGAATATCACTACAAATAGTGATTTTGCGTGAAAAGTAATTAGTTTTTTCGTGAATAAAAATATTCAAACCGCTGCAGCCAATGAAGCTCAAATACAATCAAGGTGTAAAACATTCTGTTCGTTTTACACCTGAGTTAATGATTCAGAAGATTACATTCCCTGTAACTTTTTCACCATTTCGCCTAAACGTTGCCCTTGTGCTGCACACAAGATTTTTTCATCCTGACTTAAACTCTGGTCATGACGCGGGCCACTGACATGCGATGCACCATACGGTGTACCGCCGGTTTTGGTATTGGATAAAGCCGGATGAGCATTGCTGAGTCCCATAATCATCATGCCATGATGAAATAACGGCGGTAGCATGGTCAGCAAAGTGCTTTCCTGGCCACCGTGCTGTGAACCGGAAGAAGTAAATACACAGGCCGGTTTATCGTGCAGGGCGCCGCTTAGCCACAGACTGGTGGTCTGATCCCAGAAGAATTTCATTTCCGAGGCCATATTGCCAAAACGGGTCGGCGAACCAAGCGCAAGACCAGCACAGTTGGCCAGGTCATCCAGGCTACAGTAAATATCACCTTCGGCCGGAATACTCGGCTCGGCAGTTTTGACCACCGCGGCAATATTCGGTACTGTACGTATTTTTACCGCTACGCCTGCTGCCTCTACCCCGTTGGCAATCAGATGGGCCATTTCACGGGTGCTGCCATATTTGCTGTAATACAGAACTAAAACATAGGGTTGCATAATGTTATCTGTAGAGTAAAAAAGAAAACTATACGGTATTTTGCTGTATTTTTGGTTAAGCTGGCACAGGAAAACACAGAAAGATCACTAAAAAAATCGAGACTTTAGCCGCATGATTGTTGAGTATTTAAAAAAGCTGCCCTTTTATGACCACCAGTGGTTTCAATTCGTGCTGTTTGTATTACGCCGTTTTGAAGCAGACCGCTGTCGTGAACAGGCCGGCTCGCTCACCTATACCACACTGTTTGCGGTGGTGCCAATGCTGACGGTTTTTCTGGTCATCATCTCCTCGATTAAAGCTTTAGAACCGGCGCGTCAGCAGTTACAGCAGCTGATTTACAGCAACTTTCTGCCCAAAACCACCATCGCCTTTGATAAGGCCCTGAATGCCTTTACCGATAAATCCAGCAATCTCACCATTATCGGGATTCTGTTCCTGTTCATTACCACTGTACTGATGCTGACCAGTATCGAAACTGCCTTTAACCGGATTTGGCGGGTAAAAGAAACCCGAGGCGGGATTATGGGCTTTATGCGCTACTGGACCATTATTTCGCTGGGGCCGATTTTACTTGGCAGCGCCTTTGTGCTGTCATCTACCGTTGCCTCGATGAATGTACTGAGCAATAACTTTGCCGGTTATGAGGTCAACGGTGCTTTTATTCTGTGGATCATTTCCTTTTCCCTGACCATTGTCGGCTTTTTTATTCTGTACTGGACCATTCCCAACCGCAATGTGCCGATTAAAGCCGCGCTGATTGCCGGCGTCTTTAGTGCGGTGGTGTTTGAGGCATTAAAAAACCTGTTCGGCTTTATCATGTCGAATTTCACCAGTTATGAAATTGTCTATGGCGCCTTTGCTGCCGTGCCGATTTTCCTGCTGTGGATTTTTCTGTCGTGGAATATTATTTTGCTGGGCGTGGAAATCAGCTTTGCCCTCACCGCTTTTAATTCCGGCAAAGACCAGAAACGCCATCCGATGATTATGCTGCTGGACCTGCTGGAGCTGTTTTATCAAAAACAGAAAAAAGGCGAAAGCGTGACCGAGCAGGAAGCACTGGAAGTACTGGGCCGCGATGAAATTGGCCGTTTACCGAATTATATCTGGATGCTGGAGCAGCAAAACCTGATTAAACGCACCGATAACGATGAACTGGTGCTGGTACGAAATTTATCGCAGGTCAATTTCTGGAGTTTTTATACCCAGCTGCCTTATCCTCTACCACAGCGCAAAGATGTCGGCAATATTCATCCGGATGATGAATGGATGCAGAAACTCGGACCGGCGCTGATTGAGGCCGATGACTATCTGGCAGCCAAGCTGTCGATTCCATTGTCGAAAATTTTTGAAGAAAAATAGAGGTAGCACCTGCTGATCTTTAAGGCCGGGAAATAAGCGCCAGCTAAGCGGAAATTTCGCTGGTGCTTTTCCAGCAGATCAGCGCACCCAGACTGACCAGACTACAGCCGAGCCAGAACACCCAGCCAGGCTGTAGCTGCAACAGCCACATCGAGATCAATGAAGACAGCACTGGAATAAAATAGGTGGCCAGAATTAGCAGCTGAATACGGCCAAACTGAATACTCTGGTTCCAGTTATGATAGGCCATCCCAATCAGGGCACCGGCCAGCACAATCCATCCCCATAGCGAAAGGCTTGGCCATTGCCATGGCTCATCCAGTCCTACATGCAGCGCCCACAGCAAACCCGCAGTCACCACAAAAAACAGTGACACTGCATTGCTGCCTTGGGCATAGGCTCGGGTCAGCGCCCCGTAGCAGGGCCATAACAAGGCCGCTAAAAATGCCAGACTATAAGCCAACGGATTTTCCGTCAGTACGCTCCAGAGCTGGGCCAAGTTCCAGATCTCCGGATTGACCACCAGCATCAAGCCCAGTACGGCCAGCAAAAAGCCTGGAATTACCGCCCAGTGATAACGCAGCTGTTTGGCCAGAATCGCCAGCACAATACTCAGCGGCGGCCACAGATAATTGATCATGGCAATCATCAGCACCTGTTCGCGCTGTGTCGATAAAGCAATCGACAGCAGGAACAGAATTTCATAGCTGACAAATAATGCCCCACTCCCCCAGAGATAGATTTTCGGCATCTGGCTAAGTTTGGGCCAACCTTGGTGCAGCAGAATCACCAGCGCACTGACACTATAAATAAGCGCAAGTGCCAGCACCGGACTGAGCTGCTCACTAATCAGCTTGACCACACCTACTAGGCTGGCCCAGATCAGCAGTGAGCTCAAGCCCAGTGCAGTAAAGCGTTGTGATTGGCTCAGCATCAGGCCACGCGCCGCTTGAACCAGCCCTGTGCGCTGACCATAACCACGCCCAGCATCACCAGGATAGCACCCATAATAAAGCTGTGTTCCAGTTGCTCACCCAGCAGCCACACGCCGAACAGCACCCCAAATAATGGGGTTAAAAAAGAAAATACCCCCAAGCGTGAGGCCAGATAGTTTTTCAGTAACCAGAACCAGATTAAATAACTGGCAAAAGAAATCAGAATGGCATGAAACAACAGGCTGCCAATAGCGACCGGACTCCAGTGCACCACCGCCTGTCCGGACCAGTAGGCCAAAGGGAATAGCACGATAAAACCGCCCAGCAGCTGATAGAACAAGGTTTGGGTGGCTGGTGCTTCGGCCAGCGGGGTTAAGCGCACCGCTATGGTAGTGGCCGCCCATAAAATACCGGCACATAAAGCCAGAAAGTCGCCATAGAGCATGGAACTGGTTGCGGCACTGAGCTGACTGTCACGCCCCAAAAAAGTCACCACAATGCCCAGAAAAGCCAGCAGAATACCGCTCCATTGCAGCAGGGAAAGCCGTTCACTGGGCAGCTTCCAGTGCAGGCCTAAAGCTACAAAAATTGGCGCGGTATACAGCAGCACCACGGTATGGGAGGCCGAGGTAAAGCGGATGGCTTCAGCCAGCATAAAAAATTCGGCGGCAAATAGCAGCCCGACCAGCAAGCCCGGATACAAATACGTCGGTGTCCATAAATGCACACCTTGAGCCAGCCGGATTAACGGCCAGACCAGCAGCGCAGAAATCCCGGAACGCAGCGCCATTTGCATTAGCGGTGAAATATCAGGCGCGGCAATTTTTAGCACCACCTGCTGCAGTCCCCAGAAAATACACAGCACAAACATTATACTGGCTGCTCTGGCATCCAGTGCCTGTCGTTGTTTCACCAAAATTCCTTGAAAATTCTCGTTTTTCCCTAGCCTACCTTAATTGAATTGGCAGGCATTTAAAATATGTGCTGCACGCTTTTCCTGCAATTTACACATAAACAGCTGCCATAAAAAAACGACCCGTGATGGGTCGTCCTGAGTCTGGCCTGTCACGTTTAGTTATCGCTGACAAAGGCAATATCACTGAGTCCGGCTTCACTCGCACGTGACATTACCTGGGCAACGGTATCATAACGGGCATCTTTGTCGGCACGTAATTGTACCGTTGGCTTACGTTCCTGCTCGCCTGCCGCATTTAAACGGTTTTCCAGCTCATCCAGACTGATGATCTGATCATCCCAGGCCACTTCACCCGAAGCATTAATGCTAACGGTAATCGCCTGTGGTGGTGGATCAATAATTTCTGCCGTGGTTTCTGGCAAGGTTAATGGTATTGATGGGTTGGCAACGGTCGCTGTCACCAGGAAGATGATCATCAAGACCAGCATAATGTCGATGAGCGGAATGAGGTTCATCTCATTCATGCCGCTATCGTTGTCTTCACCCAATTGAAATGCCATTAAGCCTGACCTCCCACTAAACCTTGCTGTGCAGTTTTCACTTCAGCCTGAGCGGTCGCAGAATCCTGCTGCAGCATGGTGTCAATTAACAGGTTGTGTGCATGATCTTGCAGTTCATGTGACAAGGTCCGGTTAAAACGGCTACAGATGTTATAGGCAATAACTGCTGGAATTGCGACAGCCAGACCAAAACCGGTCATGATCAGTGCTTCACCGACAGGCGTCGCCACTTGAGCAAGGCCAGCCTGACCGCTTTTACCCACCGCTACCAGCGCGTGGAAAATCCCCCATACAGTACCAAACAGACCGACAAACGGTGCCAGCGATGCAATAGTTCCGAGTACCGATACGCCTTTTTCTGCAGAGGCTTTTTCTGCCGAAATCTGGCGTAACAGCGCCTGCTCTGCCACGGCCTTGCGCTGTTCAAAACTTAAAGGCGCAAATTTGGCTTTCAGGCTGTTCAGCGCTTGAGCGAGTTGAGCATAGGCTTGCTGTTTAAGTTGGCGGGTGCCCATCAGACGCAGCACAAAAATTGTCCAGGTCGCAATCGACATTGCCAGTAACACGAAATACAGTGTTTTGCTGACTGCATCTGCATGTTGCCAATAAACTGAAAAGTTCATACTCGAACTCCTGATTAAAGTTAGCCGTTAGGATTCAATGTCAATTCAAAGGGTTGCTCGGCACGAATTGGATAAGCAACGCCATTTTCCTTGTACGGTTTGAATTTTGCACTACGCACAGCGCGTAAAATCTTTTCATCTAAAGCAGCAATGCCGCTTGAACGGGTAATCCGCGCACTGGTAATTGAGCCTTTTTCATTGGCTTCAATTAAGACCACAACGCTACGGGTTTCACCCTGTAAATCTCGGTTGGTATACGATGGTTTTGGTGAGCGGCTCCACTGCACGCCCGAGCCCCCAATTGATACCGATTTGGTTGCTGGCACAGCTGGTGCAGGCGGCGCTACTGGCGCAGGCTGTACCACCGGTTGCGGTGCCGGTTTCACCACTTTGGTTTCAGAAACCGTGGTGGTAACGGTTGGCGTTGGCTGCGGCGTTGGCTCAACCGGTTTGACCACAGGTTTTGGCGCTTCGGCCTTTTTCACCTGCTGGACTTTTTCCACTTTTTTCGGTGGTGGTGGCAATGGTTTTTCAACCACCTTCACTTCTTTGACTTCTGGTGGCTTAGGCTGTGCCGGTTTTGGTTCTGCTTTTGGTTGTGGCGGTAAAGGTTTTGGGGGTTCCTGAATTTTGACAAAGCGGACTTTTAGCGGCTCCTTGTCAATCGGTTTCAGTTCCGGTGATTCCATCTGGCTAACCGCCCACAACACCCCGATATGGCCAATAACCACGGCCACCAGTGCAGACAGCACTTTCTTTTTCATGGGATGAGGAGATTGCATCATGGGAGTAGAAGATGGACTCATTAAACTCAGTTACCTTAAAGAGGTGATAGCCAGTTTCAGATTTGACCTATCAAGCTCATCGGTTAGCACAATTAAAGTACCGCAATGATAAATGAGAAGTGTTTTCATTTGCAACAATTAATTTGGCTATTTTAATGGCTTTTTCAAATAATCAATAAAAAAGGCATACTAAAAGTATGCCTTTAAATCTGCTGATTCACAACAACTTATTGGAATACCACTGTTTTATTGCCATCGACAATAATCCGGTCTTCCAGATGCCATTTCACTGCACGCGCCAGCACGTTACGCTCCACATCCTGACCCAGTTCACGCAGCTGCTCGACCGTAAAATCGTGGCTGACACGCTCCACATCCTGCTCGATAATCGGGCCCTGGTCTAAATCCGCGGTCACATAGTGCGCAGTTGCCCCAATCAGTTTCACGCCTTTGTCATAGGCTTGCTGATACGGGTTGGCGCCAACGAAAGCTGGCAGGAAGGAATGGTGAATATTGATCACTTTCATTTCCCATTTGCTGACAAATTCTTCATCCAGAATCTGCATATAACGTGCCAGCACCAGTACATCATTGCCCTGCATCAATTCATCAATTTTGGCATAGGCTTCGCGTTTATTTTCCTTGTTAACCGGCACCACTTCAAATGGAATACCAAAGTTCTCAACCGCTTCACGTAAAGTTTCGTGATTCGACACCACTTTGGTGATTTCACACGGCAGACCACCACGCGCATGACGCCATAACAGTTCCAGCAAGGCATGATCGACTTTAGACACTAAAATACCGACCTTTTTCACATCGGCCACCAAGGCCAGACGCCATTGCATTTCATAACGCTCGGCCACATTGCTGGCAAAGGTCTGGATCAGGCTTTCACGACGGCTTTGCAGATGATCCAGCTCGAATTCAACGCGCATGAAATAACGCCCGCCCTGAGCTTCAGTCGCGTATTGATCAAGTGCGGTAATATTTGCTCCCTGATGATACAAAAAGCTCGATACAGCCTGCACGATACCTGGCTTATCCTCACAAGTAATCAGTAAACGTGCAGTATTCGCAGTCGTCATATTCATGTTGGTTTATATCACTAATCAGTTAAATTGAAAAAATAAGCCGGCTATTCTAGCGCGTTTCCTTAACAGACTAAATAGGGGAATCAGTTTCTGTATTCTTGCTTGAAGATAAGCTGGCAAACAGTTCCGATGAACCCAGGGTCTGTAACAGGCCTTCATAGGTTTGACGGCTTTCACCACGCAAATACGCCCCTTCCAGGAATACCATCTGACGCAGCGCCTGCCAGACCCACTTCTCTTCCAGCGTATTCGAGTCGGTAATATGCCCCGACATATACAGGAAGTTGGTCCAGTTGGTCAGCACAATCCACAGGTTAATAATTAAGGCTTCAATTTCCGAGTCGGTCATTTCCATTAAACCGGCTTCCACGAAAGCTTTATAAATTTTTTGTCCCTGCTGCATCACCTGTCCGGCAAAACGCGGATACATTTTGCGGAAATCTTCGTTATTTTCCACCAGATGATAGACATCCCGATGCAAAAAGCGGTAGTTCCATAACTGGCTGCTAAGGACCTGAAAGTAATGAATCTTATCGTTGGCATCCAGCGGACGGTCATCTGGCAAGGCCAGCATGCTCAGGGTTTCGGCCTGATACTGCTCCATCAGCTCTTTAATAATTTCGTTTTTATTGCGGAAATGATAGTACAAATTACCCGGACTCATACCCAATTCAGCTGCAATATGATTGGTCGTCACGACACGTTCGCCACGTTCATTAAAAAGTTGCAGGCTTAACTGCAAAATACGTTCTTTGGTTTTCACCGTTTTCGAGTGTGACATCCTAAAGTAACCATTCTTTCAAACTGTTAAGAAACTAACAGATAAAGTAACTTGACTATTTAGAGTAAATACTCTAAAAACTAAATTAATTGATTCAATCGAATGGTAACACGCCATGAACAGTCAAACAAAAACAACTTCGATGACCACTCCCGACAGCACGCCCCATAACCTTGATGCACAACGTTTACATGATGTTCTGGCCCTGCAGAAATACGCCTATCAGCGCTATCCGCTGCCAACCGCCAAAGAACGGATTGACCGTCTGGCACGGTTAAAACGGGTGCTGGTTAAATATCAGGATCAGTTTGCCGAAGCAATTAATGAAGACTATGGTAACCGTTCGATGGGCGAGACCAAAATTGGCGAATTACTCACCTGCCTTGAACATATCAAATACTACAGCAAAAACCTCAGTGGCTGGATGAAACCATCCAAGCGACATGTCGGAATTATTCATCAGCCGGCCAAAGCCTGGGTGCAATACCAGCCTTTGGGTGTGGTCGGCATTATTGCACCGTGGAATTATCCGCTGTTACTGTCGGTCGGTCCGTTAATCTGCGCTTTAGCAGCCGGCAACCACGCCATGATTAAAATTTCCAGTGCCTCGATGCATTTTGGCCGTGTGCTGGAAAATGCCATTGCTGAAGCTTTCCCGCAGGAACTGGTGGCGGTCATTACCGGCGGCGGTGCGATTTCCGATACCTTTAGTCATCTGTCCTTCGATAAAATGATTTTTACCGGTTCGACCAATGTCGGTAAAACCGTGATGGCGGCGGCAGCCGAAAATCTGGTGCCGGTGATTTTAGAGCTGGGCGGTAAATCGCCCGTGCTGGTGCATCCATCAAGTGATATGGCCGATGTTGCCGAGCGGATTGCGGTTGGTAAACTCTGGAATGCCGGACAGACCTGCGTGGCACCGGACTATATGTTCCTGCCTAAAGGCAAAACCGCCGAATTCCTGGGTCATTATGAACAATATATTAAGCAGATGTATCCAAGTCTGCGCGACAATCAGGATTACACCTCCATTATTAATGACAAGCAGTACAACCGGCTGCAGGGCTATTTAGACAATGCCCGTGAACAGGGCGCCCAACTGATTGAAATCAATCCGCAAAATGAACTGCTGGACGATGTACGCAAAGTCGCTCCGACCGTACTGACCGGGGTCACCACCGAAATGCGCATCATGAAAGAGGAAATTTTCGGACCACTGCTGCCCATCATGGAATATGAACAAATTGATGATGTAATCGAGTTTATTAATAGCCGTCCGCGTCCACTTGCATTATACTACTTCGACTTTGATCAGGCGCGTGCCGACTATGTCGCACAGCGTACCCATTCAGGGCATTTCGGACAAAACATGGTACTGACCCATGTCGCACAGGATGACTTACCATTTGGTGGTGTCGGTGCGTCAGGGATGGGCAAATATCATGGTCCCGAAGGATTCTTCAGTTTGTCGCATGAACGCTCGGTGATGTCTAATCCGAAGCTGTATAGCTTGAAATACATCCTGCCGCCGTTCAATAAGCCGATTCACAGACTAATTTCAAAGATGCTTCTTCGCTAAATGATCAAGGCATGAGCTATTAGCATGGCTCATGCTGCGTTTTCCTGAAAATCGCTTGTCTTTTAAGCGCATTTTTGGTATAAAACGCCCCTTGAATGAATTCATCCGTTTATTTTTGACTGGCCATACAGATTTGCTGTTGGCTAAATCAATGGAGTTACACCATGTCTAAGGTTTGCCAAGTTACCGGCAAGCGTCCAGTCGTTGGTAACAACGTCTCACACGCCAACAACAAAACTAAGCGCCGGTTCGAGCCGAACCTGCACCACCACCGTTTCTGGTTAGAAAGCGAAAAACGTTTTGTACGTCTTCGTTTAACCACTAAAGGTATGCGTATTATCGACAAATTGGGCATTGAAAAGGTTGTTGCTGACCTACGTGCTCAAGGTCAAAAGATCTAAGTAAGGAGTCAGGACAATGCGTGATAAGATTCGCTTAGTTTCTACAGCTGGTACAGGTTATTTCTATACCACGACTAAAAACAAACGTACTATGCCGGAAAAAATGGAAATCAAAAAATTTGATCCAAAAATCCGTCAACACGTAATCTTCAAAGAAGCTAAAATCAAATAATTTTGGCTTTTTGAAAAAAACGACCTCTCTGCAGGTCGTTTTTTTTGCACTTTTTTTCTTCCAGTTGTTAAAATTTCCTGATCTTTTCAATCTGGCACTCTCTGTGCTTGTCTTTTTTACCCTTAACCTTGGCTTAAGGAGTTGTTAGTGCCGCATGATGTAGAACTTATTATCTTATTGGCTGTCGGCTTTGGACTGGCCTTACTGTTCGGCTATATTGCCGCCCGTTTACGTTTACCGCCCCTGATCGGTTATCTGGTGGCCGGTATCCTGATTAGTCCAAATACGCCCGGCGTGGTCGGTGATATTCACCTGGCCAACCAGCTGGCTGAACTGGGTGTGATGTTCCTGATGTTTGGCGTCGGGATGCATTTCTCGCTCAATGACCTGATGCAAGTCAAACGGATTGCCCTGCCCGGTGCCATCCTGCAGATTACTGTCGCCACTTTACTGGGGATTGGAGTCTCGATGATGTGGGGCTGGAGTTTCGGCTCTGCACTGGTGTTCGGTCTTAGCCTGTCCTGTGCCAGTACGGTAGTTCTACTCAAAGCACTGGGGGATCGCGGCCTGCTAGACTCGGTCAACGGCAAGATTGCCGTGGGCTGGCTGCTGGTCGAAGATCTGGTGATGGTACTGGTGCTGGTACTGTTACCGGCTACTGCGGTCCTGTTGGGTGGACAGGCACTTGCCGGTAGTGCAGCTGATGAAAACATCTGGCTGACACTGGGCATTACCCTGTTAAAAGTCACCGGCTTTATTGCCTTTATGCTGATTGTCGGAAAACGATTGGTACCCTGGATTATGCAGGTGGTGGCGCGTCTAGGTTCCCGTGAACTGTTTACCCTGACTGTGGTCGCGGCGGCCGTGTCAATTGCCTTTGGTGCCTATAAAGTCTTTGGTGTGTCGATGGCACTGGGCGCCTTCTTTGCCGGTATGGTGGTGAAAGAGTCTGACTTTAGCCATCGTGCTGAAGAAGAAACCCTGCCGCTACGGGAGATTTTCTCGATCCTGTTCTTCGTGTCGGTGGGGATGCTGTTTGACCCGCGGATTCTGCTGGAAGAACCGCTGCATGTGCTGGCAGTGGTCGGCATTATCATGATTGGTAAAACCATTGCCGCCATGGCCCTAGTCCTGTTCTTCCGCTACCCGATTAACACTGCATTAACGGTGGGTGCTTCACTGGCGCAGATTGGTGAATTCTCCTTTATTCTGGCCACGCTCGGCGTATCGTTACAGCTGCTGTCTCTAGAAGGTCAAAACCTGATTCTGGCCGGTGCCCTGATTTCCATTACCTTAAACACCTTCCTGTTTTCGGCGATTGAACCGGTACAGCGCTGGATTCGCGAGCGCTCACATCTAGCCCGTTTGCTGGAACGCAGTGGCGACCCGCTGGCGATGTTACCCGATGAAGTTTCACAAGATTATCTGCGGGATCAGGTCGTGATTATTGGCCATGGTGAAGTCGGCCGCCGTATTACCAAAAACCTGATGGCGGAAAATATCAAGGTGGTGATTGCCGAAGAAAACCGTGAGATTGTTGAAAACCTGCGGGAAAAAGGCATTGCTGCGGTATCTGGTGTGGCCACTGAGCCTGGAGTACTGATTCAGGCACATATTCAACATGCCCGTTTACTGGTGATTTCACCGATGGACATTATTGATATTCATAAAATTGTTGATATTGCGACTACTTTGAATCCGCAAATTCAGGTGCTGATCTGCGCGGAAAGCAAAGAAGAAGCCGAAGTCATTCGCCGTGACAATATCGGTGAGGTGTACTTTGCCAAAGAAGAAATGGCCAAGAACATGAGCAATCATATTTTAAACCAGATTGAAATTGCCCATCATCAACCACCCTCACATTAAGCCTCAGGCACAAAAAAGCGCACCTTCAGGTGCGCTTTTGCATTCCAGAGCATGAGCCGACTAGCTCAGATACTTCGGCTGCTCATCAACCACTTCGGCCTGCCATTCATTGACCTGCTTTTCCAGCAGCCCGAATAATGCGGCCTGAATCATGTGCTGGGCGACAATTGGCGTCTGATCTCCCAGCAGGGCTTTGACTTCATCATTAAACTGGATTTTGACCAGAGGTTCCTGTTCTGAACCAGCATTACGCAATGCCAACTCACCACCTTCAAGCTGAACCAATTCCAAAATCGCGTCCTGATTTCCAAATAAGGCTTTTAACTGTTCTATAGACATAATTCCTCCATGTTCAACATGGTGGCAAAGATGGACTCTTTGCATCGCTTAGATAGTTAATATGATGTCAGGTTTTCAGAATTCAAGGGACACTGGTCGGGTTTAGAATTCCACCATTTCATTTCTGAAACCATCAATTAACTGCATCAGCTCACGATGCCATTCACGCAGGATTTTGGTATCTGGCAGCCATGCTTGCGGGGTTTGAGTGACTTTAATAATCAGGTTCGATGAAGTCTCATCTTCCGGTTCCGGTGCGCTTGGCTCCGGCGTATACTGACAAAGACGATAAGCGCGTTTTAATTCAGCAATAAAGCCTTCTTTGGCCAGTTTTTGCAGAATCACCACTTCAGGCGATACCTGACCTTTGGCCGCCATCGCTTCTTCAATTGATTTTAAAGTCGGCTGCAGCTCATTCAGGCGGTAGTAACGCATCAGTTCCTGCAAAAAGGCCAGTACAGCACCATGCAGATGAAACACCGCTGCTTCGCGATGTGCCTGCGCCTGCTGGATATGTTCGGTTTGTTCGGCTTGCTGACATGAAAGACGGGCAAAATACAGTTTTTGATTGGTACGGTCGGCATGAAAGCGAGCAACACGGGACATGAATAGCGTTCCTAAATTTTGGCTTTTATTTCAACATTAAGCTTAAACGCTCTGCGTCCAAATGCCCAACAAAAAATACATATGAGCGCTATCATCAGCATCGATATTTTCTACGATAAGTTTAAATAGAGAAAAATGCAGCGCTAAAAAAGGAGCCACTAAGGACTCCTGTTGATGTTCAAGCTTTCGGCTTGTCTTCCGCAGCTTTAACGCGAATGCCAGCACCTTTGACTTTCAGGGTATTCAGGCCCTTAATCGCTTTGACGGCTTCACGACCATGCGGCATTTCCACAAAGCCAAACCCTTTGGACTTGCCACTGTCAGCCTCTTTAACAATCACCGCAGATTCGACTGTGCCAAACGGCTGAAACAGCGCCAGCAGTTCAGCATCGGTGATAGAACGCTCTAAATTACGTACAAGAATTTTCATTTACTTTTTCCAAATAGGCCAAATCATCCAAAAGCATGCGCCTACTCTACTCTGGAGATTGTGCATCAAGCTGCACAACACATGACTCTAGTTTAATCGAGATCAATCCCAAAATCTAAACGAATCTTCTGGCGTTCGATCAGCGCACTTTTAACAGTTTGTTCACGGGTTTTATAGTGGGTTTCACTTTGACACAGGTTACGGGTCAAATCGTTCAGAAAATAGCTTTCCACAGTACGCCCCTGTTCATCGACCGTATCTCTGGCCCACCAGCTGATGTTCTGCTTGGTCAGAATCAGCTCGTTTTGCGCCCGGGTTAAAGCCACATACAGCACCCGGCGTTCTTCTTCAACTTCGTCAAAATTCCCTTGCGCCCGTGCATGTGGATACTGCCCGGCAGTGACATTGGCCACATAGCAGACCTTCTGCTCGGTACCTTTGGCCGAGTGAATGGTAATGAGCGTGACCACATCATCATCTGACTGACGTTCAATTTCACTAATCGAAATCGGATCAAGCACATATTCTTCCAGAAACTCGCTGAGCTGACCGTGTTTGCTGGCCAGCTGCTTGACCAGATCAAAATCTTTAAGCCGTTTTGACCAGTCTTTTTTGGCGTAATTCTGTTCCAGCTGCTCCACCAGTGCCTCAATCGCCAGACTGACACAGACGTCGACTTCCTGTTTCAGTACCGCCATTTGCTTCATAATCAAAATGGTTTTATCCGGAATCCGGCCAAATTTCTCCAGCTTTTCCGCAATCTGCTCCATTTCCGGATTCAACAATAACTGCTGTGCCAGTTTACTGGCACCGACATCTCCCACGCCATTCCACAGGGTCAGAAAACGCATCCAGGCAATATCATCGGCCGGATTGGCAATGACCCGCAGCAGACTGAGCAAATCCTTAACGTGTGCCGATTCCAGTAATTTCATGCCGCCAATAAAACGATACGGAACATTGGCGGCAATAAAGGCCGCTTCAATATGCCGCGCGGCAAAACTGGAACGCACCAGCACCATATGCTCCTGCCATGCTGCGCCATGGATAAAGTGACGCTCTTTGATATCAATGGCAATCCATTTGGCTTCATCAAACTCATTCGGAAAAATGTGCATGCGCGGTTTTAAGCCGCTGCCGCGATACGCCTCCAGCCGTTTGTCATAGCCGATCGGACTTTGCTCCAGCAACCAGTTCGACAGATCCAAAATTTCCTGGGTTGAACGATAATTACGCTCCAGCTTATAAATCTGGGCACCCGGAACACGTTCTTTAAAGTGATGAATGTTTTCAAAGTCTGCACCACGGAAACCGTAAATCGACTGCGCATCATCACCAACACAGAACAGCTGCACCCGCTCTTTTAACGGCTCTAGTAAGGCCCATTGCAAAGGATTGGTGTCCTGCATTTCATCGACCAGCATGTGCTGGCACAACGACGCGACATAATCGACCAGCCCCTCTGATTGGGCCAGCGCCGAAGCGACAATTGCCAGAATATCGTCATAATCCAGAAAATGACGCGCCTGCTTGCGCGCTTCATATTCTTTCATGATCTCGGCAATCTGATCTTTATAATCCAGACATTCCGGTAACTGTTTTTCCAGGGCAATACTCAGTTTTTGCCGGGTATTGCGGGCAAATGAATACAGGTCACACAGCTGCTGTGGCTTGGGCAAGGCATTTGGATTTTTCTTGTCATCTTTACCACGCAGTAAACGGAACATCATGATCTGGTCATCACGATCAATAATCGAGAACTGTTCCAGCCCAAAGGCTTTTGGAATCCGGCGCAGCAGATACATACAGAAGGTATGGAAGGTCGAAGCACGCAAGCCCTTGGCCTGCTCGCCCAGCGCCAGTTCGACCCGCGCTACAATTTCGGCAGCGGCACGGCGGGTAAAGGTTAAAATCTGAATCTGGTTGGCCGGAACGCCCTGATCAATCAGATAAGCCGCACGCGCCACAATGGTTTTGGTTTTGCCACAGCCTGCCCCAGCCAAGACCAAACTGTGCTTTGCTTCAGTGGTGGCTGCATTTTTCTGTTGGGGATTTAACTCGTCGATGAGCTGTGCAAGTGACATACCAAATCATTTCTCGAAAATTCAAAGCGAGATCTTATCATAAGCATCCCATCAACATAAAAACTAGCCTATTTGTAAACCCGGATCGTTTTCGAATTGAGTACTTCGTATTGCAGCCCCAGCTGTCTGGTCGTTACGTCCAAAAATTCAAAAAAGTTCGCATTGCGTAAATGAAGGGGGAATTGATGATTCATGTCGACATCTGAATCCACAATCAGCGTGACCTTCTTTTCAATTGCCAGCAGATTTTTTAAAACGTTCAGATGTATCTCATCAAAATTAAAAGACAGTACTCTCGGCTGTGAGTTTTGCTGTACAGGATTTTTCTTGAGATAATTTTGCATATTTTCGCGGTAGGCTGGTTTTGCAAAACCGTGTACGGTGATGCAGCTTAATATCAAAACCAAGATGATCTTTTTCATAATTTCCCTATTTATCATTTTTTTAAACCCTATTGGCATCTGGGTTTATCAAGCTTTCTTTAGCGATCGCATGACATTTTCGACGCTGTCGGTTAAATTATTTTCCGCATTTCGAATCGCATCTTCTACTGAAATATCAGGTAGATTAATACCAATAATCTGTGTAAATCCCGCCTCCAGCAGCGGCTCAATATCTTCACCGATCATTCCTGCAAACGCATAGACCGGTTTATTCAAGCTTTTCGCAACCTGTGCCACGCCAAATGGGGTTTTGCCCATGCAGGTCTGCCGATCAATTTTCCCTTCGCCGGTCAGGACCACATCGGCCTGTGCAATTTTTTCAGCCAACCCGGTTTGCTGAATTAGCAATTCAACACCTGACTGAATTTTTGCACGTGCAAAAGCAAGCAAGCCAAAGCCCAGTCCACCGGCAGCACCGGCCCCGGCCTGATGTTGCACATTAACCCCGAGCGTTGTTTCAACCAGATTGGCAAAATAACCCAAGTTCTGATCGAGAATTTTGACAAGCTCCGGTGTGGCACCTTTTTGCGGTCCAAAAATGGCCGAGGCACCATATTCCCCACAGAGCGGATTATTGACATCGCTGGCAATCAGCATCTCGGTGGTTGCCAAACGGGCATCCAAAGCACTAAGGTCAATCTCGCAGATCTGCTTTAAATTGCCGCCACAAGGTTGCACCTCCAGGCCAGCCTGATCTAAAAATTTCACCCCCAACGCCTGCGCCATTCCACTGCCGGCATCATTGGTGACACTGCCGCCCAGTCCAATCACGATTTTAGACACGCCCAGATCCAGCGCCTGGCGGATCATCTCGCCAGTGCCATAAGTAGAAGTAAGCGCCGGATTGCGCTGCGCCAACGGAATAAGATGAATACCATTGGCCTTGGCCATTTCAATGACTGCAGTTTTGCCGTCGTCAATCAGGGCAAAGTAGCTTTCAACCTGTTGCTGCGGCAAAGGGCCGCGTACCCGACACGAAACTTTCTGCCCGGCACATGCATTTAACAGGGCATCGACGGTGCCTTCACCGCCATCGGCCAGCGGTACCAAGCGACAGATTGCATCCGGAAACTGCCGCAAGATTCCGCGCTGCATGGCCTGGGCGGCCTGTACTGCGCTCAGGCTTTCTTTAAAGGAATCTGGTGCAATCACAAAACGAAGTGGCATGTGGTTTATCCCCAGTGTGGGTGTCCATTGTGGATAAGTGTTGACTTATCCGCATATTAGCGTAGCCAGCCAATTTCCGCGGCGGTCAGGTCATTAATGACGGTGTATTGCAGGCTGTCCGACATTTTGCTGGTGCTGCTACTTAGCGGAATATGCCCGCCCATTAACTCAGCTTTCTGCTGTGGATAGCGTGGCTGTTGCTGC
This sequence comes from Acinetobacter sp. YH01025, assembly GCF_013420185.1. Taxonomy (NCBI): domain Bacteria; kingdom Pseudomonadati; phylum Pseudomonadota; class Gammaproteobacteria; order Moraxellales; family Moraxellaceae; genus Acinetobacter; species Acinetobacter sp. YH01025. The sequence continues at coordinate 34,642 of NZ_VOYR01000009.1, forward strand.
GGGTTGGCATAACCCAGCGGATAAATCGGCAGTCCGGTGGCCAGATCATATTTATCACTGGCGCCAAAGGCATGCAGTAATTCATGTGCCAGTACCACATGATTCTGCTGGTTCTGACGCTCGGCGGCAAACAGGTTAACCGAACCAATCCGGCCTTTTTCCAGCGCGGTAGAATGTTTTAAAGCTTTTTGATGAGCTGGATCATAATAGTTTAAATACAGGGTCACATGCGGTGCGCCATCAACTGACTGATGCTGACGCCAGGCATAAAGCCGGAACTTGAGACTCCAGATGATGCTATCGAGTAAAGAAGCCTGTTCCGGTACCTGTGGCGGCAACTGTTTCAGTTCCCGGCCAAGCTGCAGATAAAAATATACCGGTTGCTGGCGATACTGTGCTGCGGCCTGCTGCAAATACTGCTGCACCGTTTGAAAACTGCTGTTAGACAGCTGCTGGATATAACGCTGCGTGCTGTCCTGTCCATCAGCATTCACCGGATGCAAGAGCACCCGCACTGGTTTATTCCAGTCCTGATTCTGGTCACGATAGGCATTTACCGCCACAATGAAAAGAATCAGCAACAGGATCAGGATACGAATCTTTTTCCACATCGGCTTAAGCGCTCTGTTTTTTGAGTTTTCTCAGATACATCTGACTCATTTCAATTTTGGTTTCAAATAGATTCAGAGTTTTAATGAGTCCGGAAAGCTTGGCCCGGCCATAGTTTCTGGAATCAAAATCCGGTTTTACCGCGCTGATATATTGCCCGACCATGCCCAGATTGGCCCAGCCATTTTCATCGGCATTGTCTTTGACTGCTTTATAAATCAGATTCAGTGTGGCGCGATCCATCATCTCTGCAGCCGGGTTTTCTTTCGGCACAGTGCTGGATTTTAGCTCGGAGTTTTTTGCACTTTCTAGGTTCTTTTTGTCCTGAACCGGGCTGATTTCATCTTCTTCAGCATTTTTCAGTTCATTTTCAGAGATCAGGTTTTCAATATAAATAAATTTATCACAGGCTTTTTTAAAGGCTTCCGGAGTGGATTTTTTGCCAAACCCATAAACACTCAGGCCATTTTCACGAATCCGCGAAGCCAGCGGAGTAAAGTCACTGTCACTGGATACAATACAGAAACCATCCAGCGCTCCGGCATAGAGTAAATCCATGGCATCAATAATCAGGATCATGTCGGTGGCATCTTTGCCTTTGGTATAGGCAAACTGCTGTACCGGGGTAATGGCATGCGGCAACAGCACATCACGCCACTTTTTCAGGGTTTCACTGCTCCAGTCCCCATAGACCCGTTTCACGCTGGCAATGCCATATTTGGCGACTTCTTCAAGCACCGAAGCAATAGCGTGAATCGAAGAGTTATCGGCATCAATTAACACCGCAAATTTTTTTGTTTGGATATCCACCGGTTCCCCAAGCGCTTATTATTCAAATTTATTGTGGAGTTGATTTTGACATAAAAAATGCCGACTGATGTCGGCATTTTTTATTTTTAGCTTTTAGGCTTCAACCCATTTGCCATCCTGATATACCAGACTCCATTTGGTCTGCTTGCCTTCAGGGGTTTCAGAGCCAATATATTGCGCCTGATTTTTACGGCTGAATTTCACCAGAGTCGGGTTGCCTTCTGGGTCTACATCGGGTGCTTGCAAAATGAATTGATATTTTGGATCAAGCTGGTCAGCAACCGTACGCAGTTCCGCCACCTTCGGTGCACGGGTTTCACGCACTTTCGGGAACTTGCTGGCCGCCAGGAATAGACCGGCAGCGCCATCACGCAGGACAAAGAAGTCATCGTGCTTGGTCGAGCGTAAATGTTCCATCTTGATGGGGTCGACACGCGGCGGCGCAGGCTGACCGTTTTTCAAGACTTTACGGGTATTGTCACAGCTGGTGCAGGCAAAGTATGGACCAAAACGGCCAGTTTTCAGCTGCATTTCGCCATCACATTTATCACATGGAATGGTCGGGCCATCATAGCCTTTAATCTTGAACTCGCCTTCTTCCAGCTCAAAACCGGCACAGTCCGGGTTATTACCGCAAATATGCAATTTACGGCCACCATCAATCACGTAGCTATCCATGGCAGTTTCACAGATCGGGCAGCGTTTTTTCGACATCAGGTCGGCGGTTTCAGCACTGTCATCATCTGACAGGGCTGCCAGAGACTCTACAGGTGTTAAATTCAGAGTGCCCTTACAGCGTTCTTTTGGCGGCAGGTTATAACCGGAACAGCCGAGGAATACCCCGGTAGTGCCGGTACGAATCTGCATTGGACGTTCGCATTCCGGACAATGCACGGCATCCACTTCCACCGGCAGGTTACGGCGCATACCCTGTTCGCCCTGTGCATTGGTCAAACGGGTTTTAAAATCACCATAGAAGCTGTCGAGCAGATCTTTCCAGTTGCGTTCACCATCGGCCACTTTATCCAGCTGACCTTCTAAGTCCGCGGTAAAGTCGTAGTTCATCAGGTTGTTAAAGCTTTCATCCAGACGGTCGGTGACAATTTCACCCATCTTTTCCGCAAACAGGCGGCGGTTTTCCAGCTTGACATAACCACGGTCCTGAATGGTGGAAATAATCGCCGCATAGGTCGATGGGCGGCCAATGCCACGTTTTTCCAGTTCTTTCACCAGCGAGGCTTCGGTAAAACGTGCAGGCGGCTTGGTAAAGTGTTGTGATGGGTCCAGCTTTTGCAGTTTCAGCACTTCGCCGACTTTCACTGCAGGCAGCAATACATCATCATCAGACTTGTTCTGACCACGTACTTTGGTAAAACCATCAAAGACCAGGGTACGGCCTTTGGCTTTCAGTTCTACCCCATTGGCATTGACCAGAATGGTCGATGATAAATACTCGGCCGGAGTCATCTGACAGGCCACAAACTGACGCCAGATTAAATCGTATAAACGCTGGGCATCACGCTCGACACCAGCCAGGCTGTCGCCTTTCAGACCGACATTGGATGGACGAATCGCTTCGTGAGCCTCTTGCGCGCCGGCTTTGTTGCCGTAGCGGTTTGGCTTGGCCGGTAAATATTTTTGGCCATACTCGGATTCAATATGCGTACGCACCATATTCACGGCGTCATCACTCAGGAACGTCGAGTCGGTACGCATATAGGTAATAAAACCGGCTTCATACAGACGCTGTGCCAACATCATGGTTTTCTTGACCGAGAAACCTAGACGGGTACTGGCCGCCTGTTGCAGCGTTGATGTGATATATGGCGCACTCGGATTCACCTTGGTTGGCTTGTCTTCACGTGCAGCCACCGTATAGTCTGCATCTTTAATCAGGTTCAGCAAGGCATCGGTTTCAGCCTTGTTACGCAGCTTTAGGGTCTTGCCATTTTGCTTGACTGCTTCCAGACGAATATCATCTTGTGCAGATTTGGTATCGGCAAATACCTGCCAGTATTCTTCCGGAATGAAGGCACGAATTTCACGTTCACGCTCTACCACCAGTTTGACGGCTACTGACTGGACACGACCGGCTGACAGACCACGGGCAATTTTTTCCCACAGCAATGGCGAAATCATAAAGCCAACCACACGGTCCAGGAAACGGCGCGCCTGCTGCGCATTGACTTTATTGGTGTCTAGACGTGCCGGATGCTTAAAGGCTTCCTGAATGGCATTTTTGGTAATTTCGTTAAATACCACACGCTGATAACGCGCATCATCACCGCCAATGACTTCTTTTAAATGCCAGGCAATGGCTTCCCCTTCACGGTCCAAATCCGTTGCCAGATAGACTTCATCGACCTGCGATGCCAGTTTTTTCAATTCAGCAACAACATTTTCCTTGCCCGGTAGCACTTCATACTGGGCTTTCCAGCCATGCTCCGGGTCTACCCCCATGCGGTTGACCAAGGCCTGCTGAGCTTTTTCTGCTTTTTGTGCTTCGGTCAGTTTGGCACGTGTGGTGGTTTTCTTTTCTGTACTTTTACTGGCGCCTGTAGGCAAATCACGCACGTGACCGACCGACGACTTTACAATGTAATTCGAACCGAGGTATTTGTTGATTGTTTTCGCTTTTGCAGGCGACTCCACAATCACCAAGGCACGTTTAGCGCCATCGGCAGATTTTGCTGTAGTGCTTTTCGATGTGGAGCGAGGAGCGTTCGCCATAGTTAACCGTAGTTCCTGTGAAAATGTTTTAAATTAAAGTTCAGCCAAAGAATGTAAATATGCCTTGATGTCATCCAGTTGGGTGGCTTTCAGATCAGCTTCTTCATCCCAATAGAGTCCTACACAGTTTGCCTGCATATCAATAGCATAAATGCCCTTTAATGCAACGGGTGTATGATTAAATTTTTCCTCACCATGCACCAGTTCAAGCTGCTGATCGACCACCCGGGCGCGCATTAACGGCAAGCGGGCCTCTGGAATCAGTACGCTATAATAGGCCACCATACTGGCACGGCTTTCTGTGGCCATCGGAATTTTGGTCCAGTCCGGCGCAGCCACCAGACGCGGATGCAGGCCCATCTTGCGGGCTTTTTCACGCATCAGGCCGAGGGCTTTTTCTCTTGGACTGACACGCAAACCAAAAATCGAGCCCAGCACAAAAATGATGATGGCCAGTGCCACCCAAATTCCAGTATTTTCCATAGCTCAACCTTTATGTTCTTTTATTAGAGTTGCATAAGCGCCATATAAAACGCAAGTTTGCACGATAAAATTAATTCAGGAACATTTCGTGGCTATAGACCACTTCATGCCCGTTCCAGTAGATATAGCCTTTTTCCAGCAGTTCCTTGAGCAATAACCGCACGTCGGACTGGGGAAACATCTGTTCTAACAGGTCACGCAAGGCATAAATATCTTTGGGTTTATCGGCTTTCAGTTCGCGCAGTTTACGCGCCACTTCCAGCTGTACCGGATCAATCTGGTCAAAGTTTTTAAACAGCGGCTGCTGCGCACTTTGAATCGGCGCGGCGACAGAGTCCTGTTCAATAACAGGAGCAGCTCCGCTTTCTGTCGACTGTAACTGTTTTAAGGCCTGATCCAAACTGCTGGCCACCGGTGTTTTTTCAGCAGAGGCATTTAAATCCAGCTGAATCCACTGTTTCAGCACCTTCTTGCGAAAGGCAATTTGCTCATCATAACGCTTGATAATTTTCAGATTAATTAACAAACCGACCAGACGCTGGGCTTTTTCCGGCACCACCTGCAAAATATTGCTGAGAGAGTTTTTCAGCTTCTCGACCGTATTCGGTTTACCACTCATTTTTGCCAGAGCATCACAGTATTTTTTGACCAGTTGCAAATACGGTTTTTGCTGGATGGTGGCAATACTCGGCAAGCTGTATTTTGGCGTATGAAGTGGCTGCGCCGCATCTTCTGGCTGAATCAAAATCAGATGGGCACTGATATTCGAGGCCTGTAGCATCTGCACCAGAATATCGCTGCTGTCCTGGGCCGAAATAATTTCGACATGGCTATCTGGCTCAAGTAATGCCATTAACTGCCCGACCACCACGGCATATTCAAACTCTTTATGCGGTGCTTCTGGGGTGTCCAGTACCACCACCTGAGCGCTATTCATCCAGCTGGCCAGTTCAGTCAGGTCATCCAGCGCGTACTCAAAGCGTCCGGCACAGTTAAACAGGTAGAGTGTCGAATAATGCTGCAGAATATCGCGCAGCAGTTGTGCCGTAGGCATATTCTGTTCAAGATCTAAAAGTACAACTTTCTGGGTCATGACAAAAAATAAAGGATCTGAGAGCCGAAAGTGGGCATTAGAGCCGGAAGTGAGATAAAGGTCAAATTTTTTTATTGCGGCGCTGTGATCGCTGCCTCAAAAGCGGCTGGAGCTAAACCGATCTACCAGTATCTTCTTTATATGGATACCTTAAAATAAACCCGCATTCAGGCTGCGGGTTTATCAATAGATTGTGCGGAATGTTCTAGCAATTGACGGATTAATAATGCGGCGGAATATTGGTCAGCGGATCGAAGGGAGCAATGCCTTCAGACAGGTCAGCTGACTCAACCCGTTGATAAAGCAGCTGCATTTGTTTCTTGAGGTCGGCAATTTCCAGATTCTGTTTAGTCACCTGCTCATTCAGCTGTTCAACTAAATCATCTAAAAATGCAATTCGGACTTGCAAATCTTCAATGGGTGCGGAAAATGACGCCTGATCATTTAGATTTTGTTGTTTAGTCATTTTAAATCCTCATTTGAGATTTTTCAGGAAACACTATGGCCTATATTACCCTAAGGGATGTCCAACTCGCGTTTGGTGGACCCGCCCTGCTCGACGGCGCGAACTTTACTCTTGAACGTGGCGAACGAGTGTGTTTGATCGGCCGTAATGGTGAAGGTAAGTCTACCTTACTTAAACTGATTGAAGGAAGCTTACTGCCCGATGCCGGTGAAGTCTCGATTCAAAATGGCTTAACCGTGTCCATGCTCACCCAGGATGTCCCGATGGATTCGGGCAAGGTTGCCGATATTGTCGCCGATGGTGCCGGTGAAGCAGCAGAGGTCCTGCGTGCCTATCATGCCGCCAATGATGCCTGCGTACTGGGCGATATGGCCGCCTGCGAGCGCATGGGTGAACTGCAACACAAACTGGATCAGCTTGATGGCTGGGCACTGGAAAACAAGGTCAACTCTATTTTAAGCAAAATGGGGCTGGACCCGAATGCCGATCTGGCAGATCTTTCCGGTGGCCGTAAACGCCGCGTGCTGCTGGCCCGTGCCCTGCTGACCCAACCGGACATCCTGTTACTGGATGAGCCGACTAACCATTTAGATGTTGAAAGTATCGAATGGCTGGAAAAATTCCTGCTCGATCAGAACAACCTGACCTTATTGTTTATTTCGCACGACCGGACCTTTGTTGACAGTCTGGCGACCCGTATTGTCGAACTGGATCGCGGGATTCTGCGCAGTTATGAAGGCAACTATTCACGCTATCTGGATCTCAAAGCCCAGCAGCTGGAAGCAGAAGAAAAACAGAATGCCCTGTTTGAGAAAAAACTGGCCGAAGAAGAAGCCTGGATCCGTCAGGGTATTAAAGCGCGTCGTACCCGCAACGAAGGTCGTGTTCGTGCCCTGAAAGCCTTACGCGAAGAATCCAAAGCGCGTCGCTTCCAACAAGGCAAAGTCAACATGGGGGTACAGGAAGCTGCGCGTTCAGGCAAACTGGTCTTTGATATTGAGCATCTGGGCGTCAGCTATGATGGCAAGCCGCTAATCAAAGACTTCTCGGCCATTGTCATGCGTGGCGACCGGATTGGTCTGGTCGGAGATAACGGGGTCGGTAAAACCACCCTGATTAAAGCCATTTTGGATGAAGTGGAACACAGCGGTACCGTTAAAATTGGCACCCAACTGGAAATTGCCTATTTTGATCAGCTGCGTAACCAGCTCGATTTGGAAAAATCGGTCAAGGACAACGTTTCTGAAGGTTCCGACTTTGTTGATGTCAATGGACAGCGCCGTCATATCTACAGCTATCTGCAAGACTTCCTGTTTAACCCGGAACGTGCGCGTACCCCGGTCAAAGCCTTGTCCGGTGGTGAACGTAACCGCGTGCTACTGGCCAAACTCTTGCTGAAACCATCCAATTTAATTGTGATGGATGAGCCGACCAACGATCTGGATATGGTCACGCTGGAACTACTGGAAGAAATGCTGGCTGAATACAAAGGCACCTTGCTGCTGATTTCGCATGACCGTGCCTTTATGGACAACGTGGTCACCTCGACCTGGGTGTTTGATGGCAAAGGCCATATTGAAGAATATGTCGGCGGCTATCAGGACTATTTACAGCAGCGTCCGGATCAAACCGTGGTTGACCAGAAAATGGCGGTGAAAAAGGCCCAGGCCAAGGCAGAAGCAGCAAAAGTAGAAGCTGCTCCGGCGCCTGTGAAAAAGAAACTCAGCTATAAAGATCAGCGTGAGCTGGACCAGCTGCCGGCTGAAATTGAAGCGCTGGAAACAGAACAGGCTGAACTGTCAGAGAAACTGGCTGATGGTTCCTGGTTTGTATCCGATGCCGAAGCTGCAACCCAAGCCTCGCAGCGTCTGGCAGAAATTGAAGAAATCCTGCTGGAAAAACTGGAACGCTGGGATGAGCTGGAAAATATGAGCAAAGGCGGTTAATTCACCCGCTTCACAGCATCTGCCGGACAGCGGCAGATGCTTTTTATCTTCAAAATCGTTCATGCTACACTGCATTTAACCTTCATTTTAAAACGTCACTATGCCGCAACCGCAAGATTATCAACCTGGTGAATTTCAATGGTCCTTTCTGCTACCGAAATACTGGAGCATCTGGATCGGTATTATCTTCCTGATGATTTTGGCAATCTTGCCGTGGGCCATTCAGTACCGTTTAGGCCAGTGGCTGGGCCAGCTGGCGTTTCGCTATCTGCATTCACGCCGTAAAACCACTGTCCGCAATCTGGAGCTTTGCTTTCCAGAATGGTCTGCGCAAGAGGTGCAGGACAACGCGCGCCAGGTTTTTGTTGACCAGATGATTGGCGTATTTGAAACCCTAAATGCCTGGTATAGCCCGAAATGGTTCCAGGGCCGGGTCAGTATTGAAGGTCTGGAATATATTCAGCAGGCGCAAGCGGAAGGCAAAGGCGTCTTGTTGCTGGGCACCCACTCGACCCTGCTTGATGCTGGCGGCTATTTATGTGCCCAGTATTTTGAACCTGATGTGGTCTATCGTCCGCAGAACAATCCGCTGTTAGATATGCTGATTTACCGCTGCCGGGCCACCATTTATGCCCATCAGATTGACCATGATGATATGCGTGGTCTGGTACGCAACCTGAAAAATGGCCATGCCATCTGGTACAGTCCGGATCAGGATTTTGGCCTGAAACAAGGCGTAATGGCGCCATTCTTTGGCGTGCCGGCAGCCACCGTGACTGCGCATCGTCGTTTACTGAAAATGACCAAAGCCGCCGCAATTCCGCTGTATTTCTACCGCCATGGTGATCTTAAAAATCCGAAATATCATGTCTTGATTGAGCCACCGGTTGAGCGTTTACCAAGTGAGGATGAAGTCGATGATGCGACGCGTGTTAATTTGATTATTGAACGTCAGCTGCGCATCGCGCCGACTCAATATATGTGGTTTCATCGCCGTTTTAAGACCCGTCCACAAGGCTATGAGCAGCTGTACTAAGCAATACAGCTGTATTAAGCCAATCTTTCTGCGAGTCAAATACCATATGCTGATCAAAATACCAGGACACGACAGCCCATAAAGTTAAACCCGAGTTCTGCATCCTGCAAAACTCGGGCTTATGAGGTTGTGCTTTCAAAACTTTTTTGTTGTTATCTCTGGCTTTCCATTCCTGCATCATCTCCATGATGACAATCCACCGGCTTCAACTTCCTTAACGGGACTCTCCTTTCCCAACTCCATCTGCCGATATGCTTAGAATACGCAGCTTGCTCGGTTTCAGCTATTGGCCATCGGCCTAAATCTGTGTAAGCCATTTCTTACACTTTTCCTCAAATTTCATGGCGTCTTGCTGCCCTGCTTATAATCCTGAGCCAAATCATCGGTCACGATTTTTTCTTCCCGCTCGGCTTTTTCAATGCCTTCCTGAATCGCCTCCTGCGCTTCTTCTTCATCGGCTTCAGTCTGTTCCAGCTCTTCCTGAATGTGCTCAAACACCCGACCGGTCTGTAACACCACATAGACCGGAAAATGATCTGAGCCCATATGTGGCAAACGCTTCATCTCCACCAAGGCAAAATCGGTACTGTGAAACACATGGTCCAGCGACCAGCGCAATAAGGGATAATCTGCATGGAAAGTATTGACATAATGCCGGCCGACGCGCGGGTCCAGCAGGCCACTGATGCGCTGAAACAGACGTGTGGTGCGGGACCAGGCCACATCATTCAGGTCGCCCATCACAATACAGCTTTCATCCAGATCTTTAATCTGATCGCCGACAATTAATAGCTCGGCATCACGCAGGGTCGAATCTTTGGCTTCAGTCGGACTCGGCGGTTTTGGATGCAGACAATACAGCTGCACCGGCTGGCCTGAACGCAAGATGACCGTGGTATGAATTGACGGAATTTCATCGCTAAGGATAAATTTCACTTCAGTCTCTTTTAAGGGCAGGCGGCTATAGAGATGCATGCCATATAAATTGTCCAGCGGCACCGGCACGCGATAAGGATAATCCGGTTCAATCACCGCCAGCTGCTGCTGCCAGACCGTATCGGTTTCCAGCGTCAGTACCAAATCGGGCTGGTATTTCCGGATTTCAGCAATGAGCAGGTGATATTTCTGGTTGGTGGTCAGCACATTGGAGACCATTAACGAAATTTGCTGATCAGGGTTCAGCTGCTCCGGCTTGACCTTTTTGACCTGCTTTTTCCAGATAAAGGTATAAGGCAGCACCATTTTCAGCTGGTACGCCAGAGCGGCAATCAGACCGGTTAAAATCACATAGCGCGGCGTATCCCAGGCCGCATCCCACAGCAGCATCAGCACAAAGGCCACAATCCCCAGCACCAGAACCTGCAATCTGGGAAAATCGGCACCTCGAAACCACCATTCATCCCGCGGAATCAGCGACCAGAAGCTGATCCAGATGACGAAAATGGCCAGCATTTCCACCCAAATCATATGCACCTACTTAGAAAGTTCATTTTTCTCGTTTTTTTTAAATAGAAATCTAACGTTATCAATTTTGTATGTAACACAAACAAGTTATTTCACTCAATAATAATGATGTTTTGATTATGTAGAGCTTGCAGTTGTGTCCCCTTTTGATACACTCATACTCCTTTTTGTTTTTTTACGCACCGAGGCAAAGTGACATGAAAGTAGGTCTGGTCGGTTGGCGCGGGATGGTAGGTTCCGTCCTTATGCAACGTATGGTTGAAGAGAATGATTTTGCTCATTTTGAGCCATTTTATTTCTCTACCAGTAATGCCGGTGGTGAAGCACCAGCGTTTGGCGGTAAAACTGCCCCAGCACTTATGGATGCAACGGACATTAACAGTCTGAAGCAAATGGATGTCATTATTACCTGTCAAGGTGGCGACTATACCTCAGACGTGTTCCCGAAACTGAAAGCTGAAGGCTGGAACGGTTACTGGATTGATGCAGCATCTACCCTGCGTATGGATGATGAAGCAATTATCGTACTTGATCCGGTGAACATGAACGTGATTAAAGACGGTCTGGTGAAAGGCACCAAAACATTTGTGGGCGGTAACTGTACGGTTTCACTCATGTTGATGGGCTTAGGCGGTCTGTTCCAGAACAATCTGGTGGAATGGGCAACCTCGATGACTTATCAGGCTGCTTCTGGTGCAGGCGCGCAAAACATGCGTGAACTGATCACCGGTATGGGCTACCTGTATAACAACACCAAAGAACTGCTAGATGACCCACGTTCTCCAATTCTGGACATCGACTCTAAAATTGCTGAACTGCAACGTGGCGAAGGTTTCCCGTCAGCCAACTTTGGTGTACCGCTTGCTGGCTCTTTAATTCCATACATCGACAAACAGCTGGAAAATGGCCAGTCGAAAGAAGAATGGAAAGGTCAGTCTGAAACCAACAAGATTTTAGGCAACCAGCAAATCGTACCAATTGATGGTCACTGTGTCCGTATTGGTGCCATGCGTTGTCACTCTCAGGCCCTTACCCTGAAACTGCGTAAAGATGTACCTCTGGATGAAATCGAAGATATCATCGCCAGCGCCAATGACTGGTCGAAAGTGGTACCAAATACCCGTGAAGCCTCTATGACAGATTTAACCCCTGTTGCAGTAACCGGTACCTTAACTGTTCCTGTGGGCCGTTTACGCAAGCTGAACATGGGTAAAGAATACCTGGGCGCGTTCACCGTCGGTGACCAGTTGCTTTGGGGTGCGGCAGAACCATTACGCCGTATGCTACGCATCTTAATTGACTATAAAAACGCGTAAGCCTTTTAAGCAAAAGTAAATTACAAAAAGCCGATCTGAAAAGATCGGCTTTTTATGTAACTAGCCTGTAAATATTTTACAATCGACTTACAACTCGCTAATCTATTCTTTTCGCTATGCGATAAATGACCGAGCTAACGATTAAGATGACCGTATATAACAAATTAAAGATCGCGATTTTAGCTATTCTTGCCTCACAACATATTCATGCGATTAATGTCGATCCTGTTCAGATTCAGTCAGCACCTGGGGAATTGCTGTATGCTGAAATGAACTTCCGTCAGTCCAATGTCAATGCGCCAATTGAAGTCAGTCTGGCCTCGGCAGAAGACTTGATGGCCATTGGTGCCAGCCATCGTCCACCGGGTCATTTAAATTTCTTTACCCGACGTGATGGTGCCGGCAACGGGGTGATTACCATTACCTCTTCTCGGCCACTGACCGATACCGAACTGAATATTGTGGTCAAAATTCGTGAAGGCTCGGCCACGCGTTTACAGCATATTAAAACCTCACTAAAACGTAGTACCCTGGCAGAACAACGCGCGCAGTTGCAACCGAAAGAGCAGCCACTAACACCGGTCATGGTCGTGAATGAACGGGACATTGCCTTAAACTTGCCGACCAGTACCGCCTATACCACAGCCACGGCATCTGCCAGCACCACGCGCAGTGTAGAAGCACCCCTAGCGATTCAAGCCAGCCCGCCACCGGCTTTAAGTCCATCAACCACACCAGCTGTCAGCGCAGCAGCACAGCCGGCTGCAAGCCCTGTGTCAGCGGTTACGCCATCGACTTCGGCGACATCAGCTCAACCGGCCTCTACACATAACGCGGGCAACACAGCTGCCGTAAATACAGCTGCTCCGGTTTCAGCAGATCCACTGGTCAAGAAATATGCCGAGCAGTTAAAAGCTCAGCAACAGCAAGCACCGGCAAAGCCGGCACCAGTTACAGCACCCAAAGCACCTGCTCCATCTGCGCCAGCATCAACCACAGCACGGCATGTGGTGCAATCCAATGAATCGCTATGGGCCATTGCCTCACGTATTGCCGCAGAGAACCAGCAGCCGGTCGGCGAAGTGATGCAGCAGATTAAAGCCCACAATGAACATGCCTTTATTCAGGGCGATGCCAACCGTTTACGCCGCGGTGCAACCTTGAATTTACAGGCCGTCAGCAGCGGGCAAAAAGCCGCGAAAAAGACCGTGCCAATCCCGGCAACCCAGCCTTCACGCCAGTCTGGCAAGGCCAAATACCGGATCAGTCAGGCCGAAATGAGTCTGGTGGCAGAAAATCAGCAAGATTCTGCCCAAGGTTCTGCCAAAAAGAACACACAAAGCGCGCAAACCTCAGAAGAGTTGTCACTAAAAGTTATGACAGCGCGTGAGAAAACCGTTAAATTACAGAGAAACGTAACACAGTTAGAATTGGCATTAAGTCAGAAGGATCAAAGAATTCAATTACTCAATGCGCGTCTTGCTGAATTGCAACAACAGTTGAAAAAGCAACAAGCCGAAAATAAGCCAAAACTCTAACGTATTACTCAACATGATTTTTTCAGGAGAGATGGTTTATTCCTCTCTGCCTAAGGGGTAGCAACATGCTGATTTATGTGATTCCATTTATTTTGTTACTGGTCATCGCGCTGGTGTTAAAAAAGCGTGAAGCCAATAAAGAATCCGAACCAGCAGCAAAAAAACCGGCTGCAGCCAGTAAAACCAAGGCCAAAAAAAGCACCACTACGAAAAAAACTACGGTTAAAAGCACTGTAGTGGCCGAGCCTGTTGCCGAACCACAAGGAAGCACACCACTTCCGGCAGATTTACGCCAGACCATTGAAACCCAGATTCGTGACCGTAACTTTTTCTCGGCCGAAGCGCAGATTAATCAGGCCCTGAAACGCGACCCGTCGTTGCATGAGCTGTATCTGCTGTTACTGGATGTGCATCTGACCCAAAAAGATGAATTTGCCACCCGCCAATTGCTGGATCATCTGAAAAATCTGGGATTGGAAGATATTCTGGTTCAGGCTGAAGCCAGAATCGAAGCCCAGAAAGCCTCTCAAACCAAAGAAGAAACACCGGCCTCTGCAGCGCCAACTACTGCAGCGTTTTCTGAAACACCAGTTAGCGCAAAAACACAAACCCCTGCGGATTTTGATGCACTGATTCAATCCAGCAATTCAAGCACAGCCAGCACGTCATTTGACCAGTTACAACAGTCACTCAAAACCGAAACGCCAGTCGCAAAAACCGAAAGTGCTCCGGTAGCAGATCTGGAATTTACCCCAAGTACTCCGGCTGAGCCTGTTAACACCCCTGCGCCAGCAAAAGCAGAAGAAGTTCAACCTCTTGAATTTAATCTGTCTTTTGACTCGGCTGCCGGCACACAAGCAGCTACACCGATCGAACCGGCTCCAGCAGCAGCGCAGGAACCTCAGGCATTAGATTTCTCGTTTGAGCTGGAACCAACACCAACCCAAGCTGCACCGGTAACACCGGTTGAGCCAGTAACTCCGGCTGCACAAGAACCTCAGGCACTGGATTTCTCGTTTGAGCTGGAAAAGACTACAACTGAAGCCGCACCTGCGACCACACCGGCCGTCACCACCCCACCTGCGGAAGAAAAATCAGACTTTAATTTTGATTTCTCGATCAGTCCTACACCGGTGGCTGAACAGCCGGTAGAGCCTGCAGTTACCGCACCAGTAGACACTGCACCGCTATTCCAGTTTGACCTAGATAGCGCACCAACCATTGAAGCGACACCAGCAGCAGCGCCTGAAGCATCAATGGTTGAAGAGCCCGCTATGGCTGCCGTGGCGGCAACCGCGGTTGATCCGCATGATCCACTGATTCAGTCCTTCCCTGAACTGGCCGAAGTCAATGAAATCCAGCTGAATCTGGAGCTGGCTCAGCAATATATTGAGCTGGGTGCCTATGATGCGGCCCGTGCCCTGCTGGCAGAAAAAGAAGCAAACTATTCTGCAGCGCAGCAGCAACACGCCACGCAGTTACTCAATCAAATAGCTTCTTGAAGCAAATCTCACTAAGATAAAGCAGTCATCCTTGGCTGCTTTTTTTATGATGAAAAAAATTGCATTAATTTATATGGGCGGTACCTTTGGCTGTGTCGGCGAGCCACTCAGCCCCATGCCTGCAAAGCAGTTTCTTCCCCAGCTGCGTCATGTGCTACCGCTGCATCTATCGGTAGAATGTTTTGTGGCGCCGGTGATTCAGGACAGCAGCCGCTGTACCGCGACCGACTGGTTACGTCTGGTGCAGTTTATCCAGCAGCTGCAGTTACAACAGTTTCAGCATTTTGTCGTCATTCATGGCACCGATACTTTAAGCTATGCCAGTGCCGTGCTGGCACACTTTATCGCGCAGTCTGCACATGTAGTGCTGACTGGCAGCCAGTATCCACTGCTGACCATAGATGGACAGAACACCCGTGACTTCAGCGATGCGCTGGATAACCTGAATTTCGCCCTGGAATCGGTGCTGCAATTGCCGGTTGGCGTGTATCTGGCGTTTCATCATCAATGTTTCCATGGTCGCAGCGCCTTAAAATGCCACACCACTGAATTAGATGCTTTTCAGGGTCAGGCCGCCAGCAGTGCTTTACATCAAAAAGAACAAGCCGCCTACTTGGTACAGGCTGCAGATCTGGACAAAGCACAGCATTTCAACTGCATGAGTGTGATGATGCAGCCGATTGGTTTAGAGCAGCAGCTCGCCAATTTGAAACTGATCGCCCAGCAGCCACCGCATTGCCTGATTTTACAAGGCTTTGGTACTGGTAATCTGGCTGTAAATGAAACACTCCTGACGTTGCTACAGTCCTTACAGACGCAAGATTGTGCCGTGATTCTGACCACCCAAGTGCCATTTGGCCCATTGGATCAGCGTTATGCGATCAGCAGCTGGATCCAGAACAGTAAAATTTTAGTCAATGATGGCTTTGGACATGCAGATCTGTATGCAAAAGCATTAAAAATGTATTTACAATACCCGCGCAGAGAACAATGGCAACAGCATTGGTATGACTAAGGCCAATTTGAGGTGAATATGCAACGTTTTGCGGTCGGGATTGAATTTTGTGGTATTCGCTACCGGGGCTGGCAAACCCAGCAACCAGGCGTCCCGAGCGTGCAGGAAACGCTGGAAAAGGTCCTCTCCAAAATTGCCGATGAACCGATTATCCTGCATGGCGCTGGCCGTACCGATGCCGGCGTGCATGCCACCAATATGGTGGCACATTTCGACACGGCAGCCATTCGCCCTGAACGCGGCTGGCTGATGGGAGCCAATAGCCAGCTACCCAAAGACATTGCCATTCAGTGGATTAAGGCTATGGACATGGATTTTCATGCCCGCTTTAAGGCCTGTGCGCGCCGCTACCGTTATGTGGTGTATAACCATCCACAGCGCCCGGCCCTGCTGCATAAACAGGTCACCCATGCCTACTATGCGCTGGATGTCGACAAGATGATTGCCGCTGCGCAAAAGTTTGAAGGCACGCATAATTTTGAAAGTTTTCGTGCCGCAGCCTGTCAGTCCAATCAGCCGGTCCGTACCGTCAGCCATTGCCGCCTGATCCGTCATGGGCATTATTTGGTGCTCGATATTCAGGCCGATGGTTTCCTGCATCATATGGTGCGGAATATCATGGGCTGTCTGCTGGAAATTGGCCAAGGTATGTATGATATTGACCATATTGATACAATTTTTGCCGCACAGGATCGTAAAGCGGCTGGCATTACCGCCCCACCCGATGGCCTGTACTTTATCCAGGCGCACTATCCAGAGCAGTTTGACTTGCCTCAAGTGCCTTTAGGTCCGCATTGGCTGAATATGCCGGAATAATTGTATTCCGCCCCCCTTTTACTCAGGGAGTGGTTTCATTCTTGCCACTCCAAGCTTTAAAAACGAAAGTCACCCTTGCATCAAGCGGCAACTCTAAAAAAATCCCCCTTTAATCAAGGGGGACTGCGGAGATGCTTAACGCTGTTTACGTTTCCGGTACTCGACCGGTGTTTCATTGGTCCAGCGTTTAAAAGCCCGGTAAAAGGTGCTCGGTTCAGAAAATCCGGTCAGATACACAATCCGCTCCACGCTTTCATTGGTATTGGCCAGCAGTTTTTTAGCCAGACGGCAACGATAATCCGAGAGAATCTGCTGGAAACTGGTATTGGCCTCACTCAGCTGGGTGCGTAAACGACGCGGCGTGATATTCAGCTGCGCTGCCACGGTTTCCAATGTGGTTTCCCCACTTTCTAGGGTCGACCCAATCGCCCGGCGTACTTCACCGACCAGATCATAACGCGCCAGTTCCTGCAGCTTCTCCAGCGCCAGCTGCTCATGTAACTGCAACAGCTCCGGCTCGGCCTGCCACAGCGGATATTCTAAAATAGAGGGATCGAAATACAGTCGTGTTTCATTCTGCCCCAGACTGACCGGGCACTCATAGACCCGGAAATATTCATCATCGGCAGCGCCCTGCTGGAAATTAAAGTCGATATACAGCGGCTGGAATTTGCCTTCGGTAATAAACTTGAAGAAACGCAAAATGCCCGACATGGCACATTCAGAAAAGTGACGATTGACAATATTGTCAGCCCACGGCTGTTGACCATTGGTTAAATAACAGCGGTCATCTTCAATCACCAGTTTGGCATCAAAGGCATCACTGATTAAACGCTGATAGGCCAGTGCCCGTTTTAAACCTTCACCAAAATTTTCCGAAGAAATAAACAGATGCTCAATCACCTGACCACGATAGAGCGGCAAATGTTCACCCAGATGCAAACCAATATCCGGGTCACGGCTGACTTCTTCCGCCGCCACCCAAAACGCATACTGCGCGCCCAAAGGCGTACGATCATTGGCCTCAACCTGATTAAGTGCGACACCTGCTTTTGTTAATATTTCTTCGGTTGGCAAACCGGCACGACGAATCGCTTGGTAGCCTAATCGCAATACAACCGATGCATCAGTTAGCTGACCCACGCAAAGACCTTCCTTGTATGTTCTTCATTTATACTTAAAAAGATTGATTTTAGATTAACTGTGATTGACCAAACTGACAACCATCCACCACGTTTTTTTGTAGAAAAAATTTAAATGTTTTGTTCGCTTATTTTACTGACAGATGATTCATCTGCGGCGGGTTTCACCTTGATTTTTTCAAAAAAATTGACTATAATTTGCGCCTTTCCAATTTGATCATCAGGTAGGCTATGGCCAATAAAGAGGAACTCATCGAGTTCGAAGGCGTTGTCACCGAAACGCTTCCTAATACTATGTTCCGTGTACGTTTAGAAAACGGTCACGAGGTGATTGCCCATATTTCAGGTAAAATGCGCAAGCACTATATTCGCATTTTAACTGGCGACAGCGTGAAAGTTGAAATGACGCCTTATGACTTAACGAAAGGTCGTATTACCTATCGTGCACGCTAAGTTTTAGCGCAAGCAAAAAGCCACCTTCAACAGTGGCTTTTTTATTGGCTGCTGATGCTGTGTAACAGCCAAGAATGGCGTCGAGATCTGCCGCTTATCGAATATACACATATTTTTAGGCTATCCTTGCCTAGAATGAAGTTTTATTCAATGGAGATCGCGCATGTTTGTCTCTCGCTCCGTTGCTTTGGCGCTCCTCGCGTTCAGTCTCTCCGCTTGTGTAACCACGCCGTCCAGTACCCGAGCTGAACGTGATGCCTATCTGGCCCAATTTGTCGGCCAGTCCAGCCAGCAGATTCGCCAGCAGCTCGATTTAAGCCTGCTCGGTTACGAACAGGTCAGTTCACCACAAATCAGCCCACAGGCGCTCACCTACACCGTTATACGCCCAATCAGCATTCCGATTCCTGTAGCGAATGCCCCGGCCACCGGTCCAGCCCATATTCCAGCGCCCATTGGCCCAGCCAACAGCTATGATGTTAACCTGCACTGCCAGATTGTGTTCCGGCTGGAACAGGATATTGCCCGCTCTGTACACTATACCGGTCGCACCTGTTAAGCGCTGAATTTAGAGCTGACCATTCAATAGCCATAAAAAAACGCAGCCTGAAGCTGCGTTTTTTGATTTGCTGTCGAGACTTAACCCAATGCGGTAACCACAGCCTGACCCATTTCCTGAGTACCCACTTTATTCATGCCTTCAGACATGATGTCAGCCGTACGTAAACCTTGATCAAGCACATTGCCCACTGCATCTTCAATCGCTTTCGCGGCAGCTTCTTCACGGAAGGTATAACGCAGCATCATTGCCACAGACAAGATGGTCGCCAACGGGTTGGCAATGTTCTGGCCAGCGATGTCTGGTGCTGAACCATGACATGGCTCATACATACCTTTGCCATTTTCATCTAGCGACGCTGATGGCAACATACCGATAGAACCGGTCAGCATTGCTGCTTCATCAGACAGGATGTCACCAAACAGGTTACCGGTTACCAGTACATCAAACTGTTTTGGCGCACGTACCAATTGCATTGCAGCATTGTCGACATACATGTGGGACAGGTTGATTTCTGGATATTGTTCAGCATGTAGCTGGGTCACGGTCTGCTTCCACAGCTCAGTCACTTCCAGCACGTTGGCTTTGTCCACCGAGCAGACTTTACCACCACGCAGTTTGGCCATTTCAAAAGCCACTTTGGCAATACGCTTGATTTCTGATTCAGCATAGACGTCGGTGTTAAAGCCCTGTTTCTCGCCATTTTCCAGCTCGCGAATACCACGTGGCTGACCAAAGTAAATCCCACCCGTCAGTTCACGTACAATCAGGATATCCAGACCCGATACAATTTCCGGCTTTAAGCTAGACGCATCAGCTAGTTGCGGATACAGAATCGCTGGACGCAGGTTAGCAAACAGGTTTAATTCGCTACGTAATTTTAACAGGCCACGTTCCGGGCGGATCGAACGCTCAATCGTATCCCATTTTGGACCACCAACTGCACCGAGCAATAAAGCATCGGCTTTTTTCGCCTGTTCAGACGTCACATCCGGATAAGGTGAACCATGCGCATCAATCGCGGCACCACCTAACAATCCCTGTTCCCACGTCAAGCCCAGATTGAACTTTTCATTAACACGCGTAAGCACCTGCTCCGCTGCTGTGACGATTTCTGGGCCAATACCGTCACCGGCAAGAATCAAAATATGTTTTGACATGAGTTTTTCCATTTCCTGTAGCAGTCAACGACTGTGGAGACTAAATTTTCTGTTCCACAAATTCCCCCAGTCCATGTAAGACATTATAAGGTTTGCAGAAACGTCGAATAATTTTCTGGTTTTGTAAAAGATCCACACACAGCGGCTCTGGCGCCGAAACATTCAGCAGACTGCCTTTATGCTTGCTGCGGTCACGGTACATTTTAAAAGTGTACGTTTGACGCGGCTTAAACTGATGAATGACGTGCAGGGTTTCGGCCTGATCACGGGAAATCGGATAGAACCGGATCACCACTTCATGCTGTTTAGCTGGAACCGACAGATATAGCGGATTAGGCTGCCGTAGTGAATCTGCCTGCAAG
The DNA here is from genome assembly GCF_013420185.1 of Acinetobacter sp. YH01025. Lineage (NCBI taxonomy): Bacteria > Pseudomonadati > Pseudomonadota > Gammaproteobacteria > Moraxellales > Moraxellaceae > Acinetobacter > Acinetobacter sp. YH01025. The sequence continues at coordinate 55,142 of NZ_VOYR01000009.1, forward strand.
CGCACCAGTCCCTGCTTGATGGCTTCACGACTCAGACGCTGACTTTCAGCATCCATGATCATGACCCGGTTCAAGCGTTCAAACTCGCAATGCTCGGTACCTGAACAATAAATACGTGCATTGGATTGGGATGCCTGTGTCTCTTTTACCTGTTTTAGACGTGCTGTATCCCAGGTTTGACATGCTGTTAACAGCGTAGCCACTCCCCCCAATACAGCAAGCCGACGAAAAACCTTCAACATAGCCCGAGCCCAACCTCATCAAAAAGCAGAATATTTAAATTATTATGCCTTGAATGTTAACAAGAGTTCGACGCCCGTGCTATGCCTATTTACGAAATAACTTAAGCTTGAATTTCCGCAAACACCCACGGACGCGCGGCTTTGGTTTTCTCCTCATACGCGCGAATATCATCGGCATCTTGCAAGGTCAAACCAATATCATCCAGACCGTTTAACAGGCAATGCTTGCGGAATGGATCAACTTCAAACTTGAATGCTTCACCGTTTGGCGTACGGACTTCCTGTGCTTCAAGGTCAATAGTTAACTGATAACCTTCATTGGCTGCACATTCCTTAAATAGCTGATCAACCTGCGCTTCGGTTAAAATCACCGGTAACATGCCGTTTTTAAAGCAGTTATTAAAGAAGATATCCGCAAAACTTGGGGCAATGACTGTACGCAAACCGTATTCGCTTAAAGCCCACGGCGCATGCTCACGGCTGGAACCGCAACCAAAGTTGGCACGTGAAATTAAAATGCTGGCGCCCTGATAACGCGGCTGGTTCAAGACAAAATCTGGGTTTTTAGGACGGATTGAATTGTCCTGACCCGGATAGCCTTCATCTAAATAACGCAATTCATCAAACAGGTTGTCACCGAAACCGGTACGTTTGATTGATTTCAAGAACTGTTTTGGAATAATTAAATCGGTATCGACATTGGCACGGTCTAAAGGTGCAACGATACCCTGTTCAACGGTATAAGCTTTCATATTTATGTTCCAATGAATCCGTAGTCTCTCTCACATCCGCTCCAGCAAGGAGCGGCCTGGGATGAGGGCTTAAACTTAGAATGAACGAACATCCACAAAGTGACCGGCAATTGCCGCTGCTGCTGCCATGGCCGGGCTGACCAGATGGGTACGACCTCCATTGCCCTGACGACCTTCAAAGTTACGGTTTGAGGTCGATGCACAGTGCTCGCCTGGCTGTAACTTGTCAGCATTCATGGCCAGACACATCGAGCAGCCTGGTTCACGCCATTCAAAACCGGCTTCCAGGAAGACCTTGTCCAAACCTTCTGCTTCTGCCTGCTGTTTGACCAAACCAGAACCCGGTACCACCATCGCCTGTTTAATGCTTGGCGCCACTTTACGGCCTTTAATCACATCTGCCGCAGCACGGATATCTTCAATACGCGAGTTGGTGCATGAACCAATAAAGACACGATCCAGCTGGATATCTGCCAAAGCCTGACCAGCAGTTAAGCCCATATATTGATAAGCACGGGTCCAGTCATTGCGCTGTACCTCATCTTTGGCCTGTTCCAAAGTTGGTACTGCCTGAGAAACCGGAATGACCATTTCAGGTGAAGTGCCCCAAGACACTTGTGGTTCAATCTCTTCGCCCTGTAATACCACAACAGTATCAAAATGCGCATCGGCATCTGAATGCAAGGTATTCCAGTACGCTACCGCCTGATCCCACTGCTCGCCTTTTGGTGCATAAGGACGGTCTTTTACATATTCAATGGTTTTTTCATCAACCGCGACCATACCGACACGTGCACCGGCTTCAATTGCCATGTTACACACGGTCATACGGCCTTCAATCGACATATCACGGAACACCTGACCGCCAAATTCAATGGCATGGCCCGTACCACCTGCTGTACCGATTTTGGCAATAATCGCCAGCACCACGTCTTTCGGGGTCACGCCCTGACCCAACTGACCATCTACGCGTACCAGCATGTTTTTCATTTTCTTCTGAATTAAACATTGCGTGGCCAACACGTGCTCAACTTCTGAAGTTCCGATCCCGTGTGCCAGACAGCCAAAGGCACCATGGGTCGCGGTATGCGAGTCGCCACATACCACCGTCATTCCCGGCAAGGTTAAACCCTGCTCTGGTCCAACCACGTGAGCAATCCCCTGACGGATATCGTTAATATCAAACTCAACGATATTAAAAGTCTTACAGTTATCGTCTAAGGTTTGCACCTGAATACGCGAAGTATCATCTTCAATACCGGCTACGCCCTGCTCACGCTCTTTTTTCGAGGTCGGTACATTATGGTCCGGAGTCGCAATATTGGCACTTAAACGCCATGGCTGACGGCCAGCCAGTTGCAAACCTTCAAAGGCCTGTGGAGAGGTAACTTCATGCAACAAATGACGGTCGATGTACAATAAAGCCGAACCATCATCACGCTGTTTTACCAAGTGGTCATCCCACAATTTGTCATATAATGTTTTTGCTTTTTGGGTTTCGCCTGCCATGTCGATGTGCTCCACTGGACTGGGTAATTCTGTCATTAATTTCGATTATAACCACACAATTACATAAATCTAATTTATCATTTTTATTAGTTAAAAAACTTTATGGAATAAATATAATTGATTTTTGCTCAGATTAACATCTGATTAAAAATTCAATTTTCCGATTGAATTTTACAAAATATTCGTTTTTACAAATTAATTCGTACTGACTATGATGATGTTATCAGCACTGAATTGTAGATACGAGGAACATCATCATGGCGCATATTCAAAACTTTGTCGCAAACAACCAGCGAATGTTTAAAAAGACTTTTAGCTACTATGTGATGCACATTACGGTGGCCATGCTTGTCGGCTATTTCGTTACCGGCAGTCTGTGGATGGCCATTACCTTAAGCTTATTGGAACCAACAGTACAGGCGGTGGCCTATTTTATTCATGAACGCATGTGGGAAAAGAAAGCACAAGACGGCACAGAGGAAATCACCGCCTAGCCTATTTTTCGCCCGGTGTTCCTCCCAAAAGATCATCTTCAGGATGATCTTTTTTATTTTAATATAACTTAAATTACTGTTTTTAAAATATTTATATTCAAGTTATGGTTGTTGAACTTCAATTTATAGAAAAATAATCTTTGATTAATTCTAAAAATTTCTAAATAATAATTTTAAGTATAAAAAATCTTTATAGGTGATTGCGATGAATCTTGCAGCATTTGAAGCTTTTGTAAAAGTCATGGAAACCGGTTCGATTTCTCTGGCCGCCGATCAGCTGTTTATTACCCAGCCCGCAGTCACCAAACGGATTCATAGCCTGGAAGAATATTTTGGGGTCAAGCTGTTTGAGTCGGCCGGCCGTGGCGTGCAGGCAACCCATGCTGCGCATTCGCTGTTACCCAAAGTCAAAAACTGGCTAAATGAACTGGGCGATATTCATCATACTTTAAGCCATGAACAGGGCCAGGTGCAGGGTCGCCTGAAAATTGGCACCAGTCATCATATTGGCCTGCATCATCTGCCCGATCATTTGCGTCGCTATGTCCAAGATTTCCCCGATGTCACCTTAGATGTGCATTTTGTCGATTCGGAACAGGCGCATGAACAGGTGCTGGCCGGTGATCTGGAACTGGCCTTTTTAACCCTGCCACCGCAAGGTGATGACCGGCTGCAATATGTCACCATCTGGAATGATCCGCTGGTGTTTGTGGCTGCGCCTTTTCATCCGCTGGCCCAGCAGAAAAGACTGAAACTGGAAGATTTAACCCAGTTCCCGAGCCTGCTACCAGCAGCACAGACCTATACCAGCCAGATTACCCTGGCCGAGTTTGAAAAACAGGGCGTGAAGCCGAAGATCACCATGAGCAATAACCCGCTGGAATCCATCCGCATGCTGGTGTCGATTGGACTGGGCTGGTCAGTGTTACCGAAAACCCTGATTAATCAGGACTTGCAACAGCTGGATATTAATCTGGAAATGAACCGCCAGCTGGGCATGGTCTGGCATCCGGGACGCACACAGTCCAAAGCGGCGCAGGCGCTGGTTAACTTTATGCAGCAGCCGGACTAGGTTCATCGACCGGTCGCATCCTTCTGTACAGTTACTGAACAAAACAGCACGCTGCTCCAAATTGGCGTAATTTGAAAAGATAAGGTGCCCGCACAAGACACCAGGATCTTTATAAAAATGATGCAGGAGCAGAGTGATGAACCAGACCACTTCCCCGCTTGCCTATTCCCCTTCGTTCAGTTCAGCCCAGGCGCTCCAGCAGCGCCTAGCCGGCAGTGCACCGCCTTTACAGCCCAGTCCACGGCTGGATGTTATGCAGGCCGATACGCTACGTGCCACCCTCAAGCAGTATTTTCTGCAAACCTTTGACTGTTATGAATCATTGTTTAGCTGCCTCAACGGCGATGAGGCCTTTTATCACAAGCCGATTGCGCTGCGCCATCCGCTGATTTTTTACTATGGCCATACCGCGACATTTTTCATCAACAAACTGCTGCTCAGCAAACTGATTGAACAGCGTATCAATCCACATTTTGAATCCATCTTTGCGGTGGGTGTGGATGAGATGAGCTGGGATGACCTGGATGACAGCCGTTATGACTGGCCGACACCCGCGCAGGTCAAACACTACCGCGATCAGGTGCGTGCCACGGTGCTGGAAATTATTGAAAAGGCACCACTGAGCACGCCAATTGACTGGCAGCATTCGTGGTGGTCGATTCTGATGGGCATTGAACACGAGCGGATTCATCTGGAAACCTCCTCCGTGCTGATTCGCCAGCATGCCCTTGACTATGTCCAGACACAGCCACCATGGCGGCCAAATATCCTGACTAACACCGCACCAGAGAATGCGTTGCTTCCAGTGGCAGCCGGCCGGGTACAGCTCGGTAAGGAGCGGCACGACCCGGTTTACGGCTGGGACAATGAATATGGCCAATATCAGGCAGAGGTAGCGGCGTTTGCGGCCAGCCGCTATCTGGTCAGCAATCAGGAATTTCTGGCCTTTGTTGAAGATGCCGGCTATCAGAACACAAACTATTGGGAAGATGAAGGCTGGCAATGGCGCAGCTTTGCCCAGGCCGAATATCCGACCTTCTGGCGTAAACACGGGCCGGACTGGTCACTCCGGCTGCTGACCGAAGAAGTAGCAATGCCGTGGGACTGGCCGGCGGAGGTGAATTATCATGAGGCCAAAGCCTTTTGCCACTGGAAAGCGAAGCAAACTGGTCAGCCAGTACGACTGCCCACCGAAGAGGAATGGTATCGGCTGGTACAGCTGGCTGGCGTAAATGAGCCGTCTGCACCTGCCAATCTGGCGCTGGCCTATGGTGCTTCCTCCTGTCCGGTCAATACCTTCCCGCATGGCGGTTTTTATGACCTGAGCGGCAATGTCTGGCAATGGACCGAAACCCCGATTTATCCATTTCCCGGTTTTGTGGTGCATCCGATTTATGATGATTTCAGCACCCCGACCTTTGATGGCCGGCATAATCTGCTCAAAGGCGGTTCCTGGATTTCTGCCGGCAATGAAGCCGAACTGGCCTCACGCTATGCCTTTCGCCGGCATTTTTTCCAGCATGCCGGTTTCCGCTATGTGGTTTCTGATCAGGAGCCGCCGGCGATTCAATCACAATATGAAACCGACCGGCTGGTGTCTGAATATCTGGAATTTCAGTATGGCCGTGAATATTTTGGCGTGGCCAATTTTGCCCAGACACTGGTGCAACTGGCCCTGACCCAGCTGGCCGACAGACCACGACGTAAAGCACTGGATATTGGCTGTGCTACCGGCCGCGCCAGCTTTGAACTGGCTCGTTATTTTGATGAAGTGGTCGGGATTGATTTTTCAGCGCGCTTTATCCAGAACGGCGTCAAACTGGCACAGGGCGAAACCCTGCATTACAGCATCTGCACCGAAGGTGAACTGGTAGACTATCATGCCTGTGACCTGGCTCAACTTGGACTGGCCGACGTGCGGGACAAAGTCCAGTTTTACCAGGGTGATGCCTGTAATCTTAAAGCGATTTTCAGAGGCTATGATTTTATTCTGGCGGCCAATTTAATTGACCGGCTGCATCATCCGGCGCAGTTTTTAAGCCAGATTCATACACGGCTGAATATGGGCGGTATTCTGATGCTCAGCTCACCCTATACCTGGATGGAAGAACACACTGTCCGCAGTGAATGGCTGGGTGGCTTTAAAAAAGATGGCGAAAACTGGAGCAGTCTGGATGGCTTAACAGCCTTGCTAGAGCCGCATTTCCGTTTAATGACTGAACCGCAGGACATCCCTTTTGTGATTCGGGAAACCCAGCGCAAGTTTCAGCATACCTATGCGCAGGTCAGCTTCTGGGAACGGATTGCCTAAATGGATAGAAAAGAAAGTGAGGGATCAGGCCAAATTCCGGATTTGGCCTGATGATCTGGAGATTTGAACGAACGATTTAACGGCGAGGCACAGAGTCTTCATGCAGCGCTTCATTCAGCTGGTCGACCGTAATGGCCCACTCCCCATCCGAGGCAATTTTTTCAGCTAAAAACTGACGTTGACCATCACTCCAGAATTCTGCATCCATAATATGAATTTCCGCCACCAGTTGATGCTGGCCGATAAAATCTTGAATCGCCTGTTCGCTGGAGTCCAGGCCCAGTTGTTCAAACAGATTGGTCATTCTTGGTCGGGTTTGGCGCATGCGTGAATCTCCCTGTTGTTGTTCTTGTCTTCACCATAGCATATAAAACTGCAAATCCTAGTGCTGTTAAAAAAAAATCACCTTTTCATAAATTTGCAAGATAGATGACAACCGGCACAGACCAAAAAACAGGGCCAGTTATAGCGGCCCTGTCTGCTGATCTTGGTGTAGATAAACTGCGCTTTTATTCAGCAGCAATCGACCAGTCCTGAATCTCCCAGCCCTGCTCGACCGCCAAGGCCCGCAGACGATCATCCGGATTCACCGCAATGGCGTGGTCTGCATATTCTAGCAAGAAACGGTCATTGATTGAATCTGAATAGGCCCAGGATTCGGTCACCTCACGTCCGGCCAGCCACTGTTCCAGACGTACCAGTTTGCCCTGCTGATAACAGGCAGTATTGATCACTTTACCGGTATATTTGCCATCGACCACTTCGGCATTGGTGGCAATGATTTCGCTAATGCCAAATTCACGGAAAATTGGCGCAGTAATAAAATCCGAAGTCGCGGTAATGCCGACCAGTGCATGTCCGGCCTCACGATGACGCTGAATCGCCTTAAAACCTTCCGGGCGCATTTGTGGACGAATCACTTTTTGCATAAACAACTCATGCAGTTCGGTCAGGTAGTGTGACTCGTGCTGGGTCAGAAATTCGAATACAAATTCGTTATAGGCAATCGGGTCAAGCTGGCCAGCTTTGTAATCTTCATAAAATTTGTCATTCATGGCGCGGTGATGAACCGGATCGACCAGACCTTCATTGACTAAAAACTCACCCCAGGAATGATCCGAATCTGTATTTAACAAGGTGTGATCGAGATCAAATAGCGCCAATTTCATGAAAATACTCGTAAAAACTGAAATTTAAGAAAAAATTTGTAAATCTATCTCCGCTAGTCGATAGAAATTCGTTAAGATCATAGCAATTTTAACATTTTTAAACTTTGCTTTTTTTCGTGTTGGATACAGAAATAAAAATCCCCGGAAGCAAAGGCATAATTTACAGAATATTTAGGTAGCCAAATGATCGACTCAGAAGGTTTCCGACCCAATGTCGGGATCATTTTGGCAAACGACTTTGGACAGGTTTTATGGGCAAAACGCATTGGACACAATGCATGGCAATTTCCACAAGGAGGTATCCAGCATGGAGAAACCCCTGAGCAGGCACTTTATCGTGAGCTGAGAGAAGAAGTTGGCTTACTGCCCGAACACGTTCAAATTATCGCACAAACGAAAGGTTGGCTGCGTTACCGTTTGCCGCACCGTTACATCCGGCCCGATTCCGATCCGGTATGTATTGGTCAAAAACAGAAATGGTTTTTACTCAAACTCACGGCCTCGGCCCAGTTGATTCAGCTCAACCTGTCCGATCCGCCCGAGTTTGATCAATGGCAGTGGGTCAGTTACTGGTACCCACTGGGTCAGGTCGTGAATTTCAAACGCGATGTGTACCGCAAGGCGATGGTGGAATTATGTCATCAATTGCCATCTAAGAAAGCCTGAAAAAAGCTGTATGATCATGCAGATTTTTTAAACGACTCTTGCTATAAAGAGAACAGAACTGGAACGCTGATTTGGAGCAGACTTTATGTCGAATATGCAACTGGATACCCTAAGACGCATTGTGCAGGAAATTAATGCGTCCACCAGTTTGCATGAATCGCTCGACATTATGGTCAATCAGGTTGCTGAAGCTATGCATGTCGATGTCTGCTCCATTTACCTGCTTGACGAGCGCAACCAGCGTTATCTGCTGATGGCCTCTAAGGGCTTGAATCCTGAAGCGGTCGGCCATGTGTCTCTGCATACAGGTGAAGGTCTGGTGGGGCTGGTCGGCCAGCGTGAAGAAATCGTCAACCTGGACGATGCACCGAAACATGAACGCTTCCTGTATTTACCGGAAACCGGCGAAGAAATTTATAATTCCTTCCTCGGCGTGCCGGTCATGTACCGTCGTAAGGTCATGGGCGTACTGGTGGTGCAGAACAAGGAATGTCAGGACTTTAGCGAAGCGGCTGAATCCTTTCTGGTCACGCTCTGCGCCCAGCTCTCTGGCGTGATTGCGCATGCGCATGCTGTTGGCAATATTGATGTCTTTCGTAAACCCAGCAATCTGCCGGCCTACAAAACCTTCCAGGGCGTTTCCGGCTCGGGCGGGATTGCGCTTGGCCGCGCGGTCATTCTCTATCCACCAGCAGATTTGGCCGCGGTACCCGACCGTGAAGCCGATGACATCAGCGAAGAACTGAAACTGCTCGACACTGCGCTGGATGCCGTGCGTCAGGAAATTCAGGCGCTGGATGACAAAATGCAGGATGCGCTGATGGCCGAAGAACGCGCGCTGTTTAGCGTGTTCCTGCGTATGCTGGATGAAAATGCCCTGCCGGCGGAAATTAAAGAACTGATTCGGGATGGCAATTGGGCACAAGGTGCGGTGCGGATTGTCATTGACAGCCACATTGCCCAGTTTGCCCAGATGGAAGATGACTACCTGCGTGAACGGGTTTCCGACTTAAAAGATCTCGGCCGGCGTATTCTGGCCTATTTGCAGGAAGCCGATGCCAGCCACCGCGAACTGACCGATGAAAGTATTCTGATTGGTGAAGAAATCTCGACCGCGGCACTGGTGGAATTACCGGTCGATAAAATTGCCGCAATTGTCACCACCGAAGGCGCCATGAACTCACATATGGTGATTGTCGCGCGCGCACTGGGTATTCCAACCGTGGTCGGGGTGACTGAACTGCCGATCAACACCCTCGATGACGTAGAAATGATTGTCGATGCGCATCAGGGCCGGGTGTTTATTAATCCGCCACGGCGTTTACGCACCCGCTATAAAGAAATTCAGAAAGAAGAAGAACTGATTGCCAAAGACCTGAAACAGTATGAAACCAAGGACGCCGTTACCCCAGACGGCGTGACGGTCAAACTGTATGTCAATACCGGTCTGATGATTGATGTGGTACGCGGGGTACAACGTGGTGCCAAAGGGGTCGGCCTGTACCGCTCTGAAATTCCGTTTATGCTGCGGGACCGTTTCCCGGGCGAAGAAGAACAGCGTGCCATTTACCGCCAGCAGCTGAGTCACTTTGCCAATAAACCGGTGGTAATGCGCACCCTGGATATTGGCGCAGACAAAGACCTGCCGTATTTCTCGATTGAAGAAGAAAACTCGGCGCTGGGCTGGCGCGGGATTCGCTTCACCCTCGATCATCCGGAAATTTTTTCTTCACAAATTCGCGCCATGCTCAAAGCCAGCATTGGCTTGAACAATCTGCACATCCTGCTGCCGATGGTGACCAGCGTCAATGAAGTCGAAGAAGCGCTGTATCTGCTAGATCGTGACTGGCATGCGGTACAGGAAGAAGAACAGGTCAAGATCAACAAGCCGCGTATCGGGATTATGGTAGAAGTGCCAAGCGTGCTGCTACAGATTGATGAATTTGCCGAACTGGTCGATTTCTTCTCGGTCGGCTCCAATGACCTGACCCAGTATCTGCTGGCGGTAGACCGTAACAATCCACGCGTGGCCAACGTCTATTCCCATTTCCACCCGTCGGTGCTGCGCGCACTGACCCGTCTGGTCAAGGAATGTCACAAGTACGATAAACCGGTCAGCATTTGTGGTGAAATGGCCGGTGATCCGCTATCTGCGGTGCTGTTGATGGCGATGGGCTTTAATACCCTGTCGATGAGTTCGAGTAACATTCTGCGCGTGCGTAAAGCGATTTGCCATGTGCCGATGAGCGAAGCACAGGAGCAGCTGGAACGGGTGCTGAAAATGAATAATTCGCTGATGGTGAAAAGCTGGATGGAATATTATTTTAAAACCCATGGTCTGGGCGATATGGTCAAGGCCTCTACCCGGATTGTTGGCGCTTAAGCCATATTTTGATTTAAATCAGACAGAATGAATAAGGGCGATAATCATCAGAATATCGCCCTTGTTTGTGTTTGCTATAGCCGCGTTTGGCATTCTTTTTCCGGTCGACAAAAACCTGGCTCTTGTTGACCTCATGCATATATTTGGCCACGAAGTTATGCTGAATCACTTCTGGCTGTTTTTTCTTTGCCATCACTTTATCCTTCCGGTTCATGATTTGAATGCAGGTGTTCCTGCGCTGTATTGATGGGTACATTTGCGCAAAATTCAAGCGCATTTTAGCCTTAAAACTGCGTTTTGTTTCCCGTCGACATCCCTTTGGAATGGGGAGTCAATCATACATTTTTTTGGACAATTCAGCAGCAATTTTGCGACAGTCATGTAACAATAAAAGAAACGGTATAGAAAAATTTTGCAGTGTTTTTCTGAACATTCTTCAGTCAAAAAATGAAAGTAGATTCAGCTGCTCTGCCCCTATAATTATACCACAAAATCTTATATTTTTTATTATTTTGCAAAGACTTAGCAGTTATATAGCACGCTAGAAAAAACTTCCTGATAGGCTAAGATGAAGCTAGAAGATCAATTCAAACAGCCTCTTCCAAAACAGGAGTTCACAGTATGATTTATGAAGTTTCTGGAGATATTTTATTGAGCCAAGCCCGTGCCATTGCCCACGGTGTTGCCCCAAATGATAACTTTGCCACCGGACTGGCTTTAAGTCTGCGCGAACACTGGCCGGCGCTGTATAAAGACTTCCGTAACTATTGCCATATTTACCATCCTAAAGCGGGTGAACAATGGACCTGGGTCAATGCCGAAGGTCAGCGCATCATTAATCTGATGACTCAGGAAGCGGCCTATGACAACGGTTCCAAGCCGGGTAAAGCATCGACAGAATACGTCAACCGCACCCTGAAAAATCTGAAACAGCTGGTTGAAGCCGAGAATATTGAAAGTCTGGCGCTGCCACGTCTGGCCACCGGTGTCGGCGGTCTGGATTGGGAAGAAGTCCGCCCGCTGATTTACAAGCATTTAGAAGACCTGAATATTCCGGTTTATATCTACACCCTGTACCAGAAAGGGGTGAAAGCAGACGAACCGGCGCATTAAGCCAAGCTCGTTTGATCGTTAGCGTGAGACTGATGCCGGGATCACACGGCTGCGCAACTGCAGACCGCCATGCATCCAGTCCGATTTCCCCGCTTGGCTGAAGTCAAGCGGGGAATTTTTCTATCAGGATACGCTCTATCACGCGTGATGTTTAAACCGCCAGCGCACGTTCTAACAGCCGGGCAACATCGACCTGGGCCGGGTCTAACATGCCCACCACCTGACCATGCAGGGTCTGATAACGGCTCTGGATAAAGGCCTGTGCCACAAAATCAGGCGCATGCTGGTTTAAGATGACCGCTTGCGCCAGCAGCACCAAACGGCTTACCAGCGTACGTGCCATAAACTGCAAGGCTTGGGGGTCTGTCTGCTGGAACAGCTGCATCAGTGCCTGTAATTCCTGCTGTAACAACGGCTGTTGTTGCACACCATCGGCCAGCGACTGCAACAGGACCTGCATGGACGCCGGATCACGCTGTATCGCGCGTAGCACATCCAGACACATGACATTGCCCGAACCTTCCCAGATACTATTTACCGGGGCTTCTTTAAAAATACGCGCCATGATGCCGTTGTCGACATAGCCATTGCCGCCAAAGACCTCCATCATTTCGCCGCTCAGCTCGACAGTACGCTTACACACCCAGAACTTGGCGGCCGGAGTCATAATCCGCTTCCAGGCCTGCGCCAGCAGCGTATCCAACTGATAGCACTGCGCCAGATAAAAGCCCAGCTGCACCGCCGCTTCGGTTTCCAGTGCCAGATCGGCCAATACCGCCTGCATCAGCGGCTGTTCAGCCAGCGGCTTGCCAAAGGCTTTGCGTTGCCGGGTATAGGCAATACATTGCACCAGCGCCTGGCGCAACATGGCACTGCTGCCGACCACACAGGTCAGGCGGGTATAATTGGCCATTTCAATAATGGTGGGAATACCACGGCCAGCTTCGCCAATCATGATGCCCCATGCCTCATGAAACTCGACTTCCGAGCTGGAATTGCTGCGGTTGCCGACCTTGTCTTTTAGACGCTGGATATGAATCGTGTTCTTGCGGCCATCTTCCAGCCAGCGCGGCACAAAGAAGCAGGCCAAGCCATCCTGTTCGGTTTTGGCCACCACCAAATGCGCATCACACATCGGCGCCGAGAAAAACCATTTATGCCCGGTCAGCAGATAAGGCTGGCCACGACCCGCTGCCCCCACCGGAGTGGCGATGGTTTCATTGGCGCGTACATCGGAGCCGCCCTGCTTTTCAGTCATGCCCATGCCCAGCCAGATTGATGTTTTCTGCGCCATTGGAATATCCCGCGCATCATATTCATTCGACAGCAGTTTATCGCCGAGCTGTTGCCACAGTTCAGGTTCACGCTGAATGAGCGGAATGCTGCCCAGGGTCATAGAAGCGGGACACAGATTGCCACATTCAACCTGACCACTCAGATAAAACCGCGCCGCCCAATCGACCCAGGCAGATGCAGACTGAGGTTCAATAAAGGGATGGGCATGGGTCTGAAATTCCCGGTTCAGCGCCATCCAGTAATGCCAGGCCGGATGGAACTCGACCACATCCTGACGGCGGCCGCGAGCATCAAAGGCCTGTAACTGCGGGGTATGGCTATTGGCTAAATGGGCAGAATGATAAGCCTCTGCCGATCCGGCCTGCTGACCGAGTGCGCTAAGGCGTGCCTGATCCTGACTGCCATAGCGCTGCAAGATTTCCTGCAATACGCGGTCACTCGCAAACAGGTTATAATCCTGACGTTCATCAAACTGATTCTGAATAGAATGGGTCATCCATGCCTGCATCGTTCATCGTTCCTGATTGATTATGATGATAGGCTTTCAGTATAAAGAATATTCACCCACAGCATGTTCGGTTTTCAGTCATGACCTCCCCCTCTGTACAGCTGCGGCGTAAGCCTCGCCAGTCCCGGGCCAAACAGACCCAGCAGGCACTGCTGGACAGTGTTGTTCGGCTTTTGCAGCAGCAGACACCCGCACAACTGACCATCCGTGAGATTACCGAACTGGCCGGGGTCGGTCTGGGCACCTTTTATGAATACTTTGCCCAGAAAGAAGATTTGCTGGCCTGGGTGATTCACCAGCAGATTATCCAGCATGCCGAGGCGCTACGCAGTTATACCCAGCCACCGCTACAGTTATCCACAACTGGTGATATTTGCAGCGATATACTGACCCTGCTGCGCTTTCAGCTTGACCGTATCCGCAGCGAACAGCGGCTGTGGGCCAGTGTGTTTTTACTGGAACGCAGCCTGTCGAGCGAGCAGGCCTATCAAAAGCATTATCAGCTGATGCTGGACAGCTGGCAGCAGATTTTAAGCCGCTATACGCCTGAAACCCGCGAACGCTTGCGCTGTGCCGAAAACCTGCATCGCATCAGTTATGGCTTTATTTCACAAACCCTGTTAATCCAGCCCACATTTCAGGACTGGCCGCAACTGCAGGCCGATATTGAACTGGCCATCCAGCCATTTTTAGCCCGGCTCATCTCAACAAAATCCGACCAAAACACTCAGAAATCAAAACTTTAAGCTATCGATTATTCCTTTGAGCACTAATCGTTTTATCTATTTGAAAAAGTGTTATATTCGGTTTAAGTTAAATAAGAACCAAGTTGCATTTTTATGTTTTTTTATCCATCGTCATTCTGCCCAGCCAGCTATTGCAAGGTAGATTTCAATGATAAGCTGGGTTTATTTTTTATATTGATGACTTTGATAACGGTTAATTTCATGAGATGTCACCTGCCTGGAGAATCCAGCCCGTGTCCAACGTCAGCACATGAATACAATAACGGAGAACGATAATGAGCCAAGACTTTAAAAAATGTCCGGTCACCCACCTCACCACCGATGCCGGTGCTCCGGTGGTCGATAACCAGAACAGTATGACCGCCGGTGCCCGCGGTCCATTACTTACCCAAGATTTATGGCTCAATGAAAAACTGGCGAACTTTGTTCGTGAAGTGATTCCTGAGCGTCGTATGCACGCCAAAGGTTCAGGTGCATTCGGAACCTTTACCGTGACTCACGACATTACCCAATATACCCGCGCCAAAATTTTCTCTGAAGTCGGCAAGAAAACCGAAATGTTTGCCCGCTTCTCGACGGTGGCCGGTGAGCGCGGTGCTGCCGATGCCGAACGTGATATTCGCGGTTTTGCACTAAAATTCTATACCGAAGAAGGCAACTGGGATTTAGTCGGTAACAACACACCGGTGTTCTTCTTCCGTGACCCGCGCCAGTTCCCGGACCTGAACAAAGCGGTAAAACGTGATCCAAAAACCAACGTCCGTTCTGCTAACAACAACTGGGATTTCTGGACCCTGTTACCAGAAGCGCTGCATCAGGTGACCATTGTCATGTCAGACCGCGGTATTCCAGATGGTTATCGTCATATGCATGGTTTTGGCAGCCACACCTACAGCTTCATTAATGCCAACAATGAACGTTTCTGGGTCAAATTCCATTTCCGTACCCAGCAGGGCATTAAAAACCTGACCGATGCCGAAGCCGCAGCACTGATTGGCCAGGATCGTGAAAGCAGCCAAAATGACCTGTTTAATGCAATTGAACGTGGCGATTTCCCGAAATGGACCCTATTCGTGCAGATCATGCCGGAAACCGAAGCGGAAACCGTGCCTTATCATCCGTTTGACCTGACCAAAGTCTGGCCAAAAGGTGATTATCCATTAATTGAAGTCGGTGAGTTTGAACTGAACCGTAACCCAGAAAACTATTTCCAGGATGTGGAACAGGCCGCTTTTGCACCAAGTACTCTGGTGCCGGGGATCAGCTATTCACCAGACCGTATGCTGCAAGCGCGTTTAATTAACTATGCCGATGCCGCACGTTATCGCGTGGGGGTAAACCATTCCCAGATTCCGGTAAACGCAGCCCGTTGTCCGGTCCACTCTAACCGCCGTGATGGTCAGGGCCGTATGGATGGCAACTATGGCGGCTTGCCACACTATGAGCCAAACAGCTTCCAGCAATGGCAGGAACAGCCACAGTACCGTGAACCACCACTGAAAATCCGTGGCGATGCCGATTTCTGGGATTATCGTCAAGATGACAGCGATTACTTTAGCCAGCCGCGTGCCCTGTTCAACCTGATGAATCCTGAACAGAAACAGGCGCTGTTTGACAATACTGCGCGTGCCATGGGCGATGCCTATGACTTTATCAAGTACCGTCATATCCGTAACTGCTTTATGTGTGACCCGGCCTACGGCGAAGGTGTAGCCCAAGCCTTGGGGATGACCGTGGCAGATGCTCAGGCCGCTCGAGCCACCGACCCTGCGCTGGGTCAGCCAGGCGTGCTCTAAGCCTCTACACAGAGAGTTCAAGCCATAAAAAAACCACCTTCGGGTGGTTTTTTGTTGCAGGATTTAAACTTAAACAATCAGCTTCTTGCCTTCGCGAATGCAATAAAACGGATTCATCAGTTTTGAGGATTTACGCATGGCATTTTGCAAATCGACTTCCGGCTGTTCACGGCCTTCATCGGTGAGCTGGAAGGTACGGTAATGAATGGCCAGCGAACATTTGGAATGCAGGTCTTTATGCGCCTGAAAAGCATCTTCCGGATTCATGTGCATATAGCGCATCAGGTCCCGTGGCTCATAGGCACCAATCGGTAATAGTGCAATCCGCGGTGCGCCAATACGGGCATGGATTTCCTTAAAATGCGAGGAATAACCGGTATCTCCGGCAAAGAAGCAGTGATCTTCACCATGCAGAATCGAGAAGCCACCCCAGAGGGCACTGTTCTGGTCGCGCATACCACGGCCTGAACCATGCTGCGCCGGAATATAGACCAGTTTTAATTCATTAAATAGCGCCGATTGCCACCAGTCCATTTCCACCACATGAAAGTTTTTTGGCAAATACCAGCTGTTGCCCAGTCCGGTATAAATTGGCATGGCAAAACGGGCATGTAACCAGCGCAGGGTGGCCAGATCCATGTGGTCATAATGGTTATGGCTCAACAGCACCGCATGAATGGTCGGTAACTCTTCCAGGGCAATTCCAGCCGGGCAAATCCGTTTCGGACCTCTGCCCTGCTGCGGTCCGGCATATTCACACCAGACCGGATCGGTCAGGAAATTATAGGGGCCAATCTGAATCAGAACGGTAGCATGCCCTACAAACCAGATCTGCCAGTCATCCAGGCTGGCATTCGGACGTTCCTGCGGAATCGGACGCTTGCCTTCAGCGGGCTGCTCTGGTGTGTTTTCTGCGGTCCAGCTATTGCGTTTACGCTGTAACAGCCATTTCAGCAAATCACTGCGGCTACGCCCTTCGGGTGCCGGCACCGGATTGAAAAACTGGGCACCGTTATAATGCCGGGAAGGTAAAAACTGCAAAGCAGGCTGACGCCAGGCGTGTGACCAACATGTTTCGGTTGGTAGCTGAAAATGCTTAGGTTCCGCGTTTTGATTCATGTCAGTCCGATAAAAATTGAAGCACGTAGAGCAAATCCTGTGATTTATTAAGTCTTCATTACACAGGACAGCAAGTGCCGATGCAATATGCATAGTATCCAAAATTGTGGAATATTTTGTTTTATGTTTTTGTTGTTTTTAGCAAAAGCCAAAACAGCAGGAAGCGCATGGCTTCCTGTGCTGTCACCATTTAGAAAAATACTGACGCTGCCAGTCTTTCCAGAAATACATCACAATGCCCAGCATCACCACCGCAATCCCGGCCACCGCATGTGCACTGATATGCTCATGATTCAGGGTCGCTCCGAGTACCAGTGCAATAATCGGGGTCATCACATTGCTTAAAGAGACAGTGGACGCAGCCAGACGGCGAATCAGCCAGAAATAACACAGCATCGCCACAATCGAAGACATGATCATGGTAAACAAAAAGCCAATCATGGTTTGCATGCCCGGCCATTCGGTTGGCATATGTGACCAGATGAATGGCAACATCAGCATTGAACCCAGTGCCGAGACCAGCAAGGAACCGGTGGCCTGTGACATCGGACTCAGTGGTGCATTAATCTGCTTGACCCAGAAAATCGAGCTGATATACGACACCATGCTAATTAACATCAGCACAATCCCAATCGGGTTGATCTTGCTGTCTGCCGAGTCGGCAAAGACATAACTCAGCCCGGCCACCGCCACCGCCATGCCCAGCCATTGCAACGCCACCAGTTTCTGGGTTTTTAAAATCACATGGCCAATTAAACCGGCAATAAGCGGGGAAAAACCAAAAATCAGCGCCATTAAACCCGAAGTCAGGTAATTGGCTGCCAGATAAATAAACAGCTGCGCACCAATCAGGTTCAGGCTGCCCGCCACATAACTTTTGAGTGAGGTTTCATCCAGCGGCAACGGATCACGCATCAGTTTCAGTAAAAACAGCGCAATCAGCGAAGCCCCGAAATAGCGGATAATCAGCACCCACATGGGATGGACTTCTTCCACACTCCACACAATCGCCAGCGGCGTGGTGGCCCAGATCAGCACCAGCAAGGCATAGATACTGGCGGTAACGATCATGGGAGATGAGTTTGAACTCATAGACAACTCAACTAAATTTGAAAACCATAAAATGAAGGCATCTTTATTCAAACCCATCTTGAAATAATGAGGATGACGACCTGAATGTCACCACGGAACGAAGAGAGACGCCCAAACAATGAAAAGAGTTTTGCACTGCAAACTCAAAAATAAATTTTGAGGATTCTTATCAGCTTTAAAAAGTAAGACCTACCGACACAAAGTCATGTACAAATCACCATGCACATTGTGCTCATGTCTCGACATTAAAATAAAACAGCCATAAAAAAGCAGACCAAAGTTACCCAAGGTCTGCCCTGCCGTATCGCCGGATTATTTTACCAGCTTACGAAGATCCTGACTCAGATCGAGATATTTGTCAGCCTCAAAAGCCGCCTGTTTGCTGATCAGCTTTTTCAGGTGACGCATGTCTTTGGCTGCATTCACGGTAATCCCGCCAACGATCACGCCATCGGTGACACCAAACAATACGAATGATGATTCAGCACGCAGTTCAGGTTTAATCTCGCCACGCACATGCCATTCAGCCGCTGCCATATCACCAACAAACTGATAGTTGATGTCCAGCTGATCGGTCCAGAACCAGGCCGGGTTTGCCACTGGATGTTCAACGCCCATCACGTGACGCGCGAAGATACCCGCTTGCAGGTTGGCATTTTCCCAGGTTTCAACGCGGCGGTGGTTACCACAGTCACGCAGTTGCGTGGCCACGTCACCCGCTGCATAAATATCCGGATTTGAAGTCTGGCAATTTTCATTGACCTTAACCGCAAAGTCCGCATCCAGACCGGCTTCAACGGCCAGCTGTGCATTCGGGATAATCCCGATGCCATAGACCACAGCATCTGCACGCAGCTCTTCACCGCCTTCCAGTGTTACCACAATTTCTTCGCCATCCAGCTTGCATTCTGCAATCTGGGTCGACAGGCGTACATCAACACCGGCCAGTTGTTGCTGCTGCAGCAGGAACTCGCTCAGGATGCGTGGTGATGAACGACCCATCACCATTGGACCCATTTCAATCACGGTCACTTCACATTCTTTAAAACGTGCGCTTGATGCAAGCTCCAGACCGATCACACCACCACCAATCAGGATGATACGGCGGCCCGGCTGTAATACCGGCACCAGCGCTTGTGAATCTTCCAGGTTACGCAGGGTGTACACGTGTTTACCCAGCGCATCGAAGTTGGGTAAACGACGCGCTGCACCACCGGTGGCCAGCAGTAACTTGTCATAAGCAACGACATCACCGTTTTGCAGTTCAACCGTTTTTGCCTCGGCATTGATTTTGGCCACACCGTTACCACGGATGGTTTCAACGCCCAGTTCCGCCAGTTTTTCTTCTGACAGAATTTCGATTTTGGTTTCGGCTGGTTTGAGAATCACATCTTTAGACAAAGGCGGACGCTCATACGGCAAATGGGTTTCATCCCCGATCAGGGTGATTTTGCCTTCGTATTTGTTGCCACGTAATTCCAGAATTGCGCTGGCACCGGCCTGACCTGCACCGACAATCACGATGCTGTTTACATTGCTCATTCAGTTAACCTTTTAATTCTGCAGAAACGATACCGAAACCGGCAATCCACTCGCTGATTTCTTCATAGCAGTGGGTGGTCATGTCATATTCGCCCAGCTCATGCAATGCAGCAAATGCCGCCATCCATGAACGGACTTCCTGACCGCCACGGCCGCCATCACGACGGATTTCCACTTCAGTCATGGCTTCCAGTGCTGCGAAATCTGCCTGCTTGAATTTCTCCAGCAAAGCAATATCCCATTCCGCATTCAGCGGGACTGCCACAGAAGTATCCCCCGCGGCCAGCTTCTGACCCACGGCAATAATTTTTGCCTGACGGGCTTCACGGGCTTCCGGGGTCGGGTTACGACCGGCAATCAGGAATTCTTCCACTTCTGGTGGTACCGAACCCATTTGCGGGGTTGGTGGATCGTGAGACAGACCGCCCGTACCCAGAACCAGTACGCGTTCGTTTTCAAGATTCAGTGACTTGATAAACTGACCGACCGCACGACCTAAAGCGATGGTACGTTTGGTGGTTGGCATTGGTGCAGCTGCACCATTAATGAAAACTGGAATAGTAGGATAACGATCGAGCTGACCACCACACAGGAAATGTAATGGCTGGGTCACACCGTGGTCGGCCTGCATACGATACGAATAGGCCACATCCACGCCTTCATCGAGGACACGGCGAACCAGATTGAGTGCAGTTTCTTCAGGCACATCAATCTTGTTGTTGTCTTTACCGTAGTCCCAGTCACCTGCTGCAGTGGCACGAATACCCACACAGAAACTTGGCATCAGGTCATAGAAGAAACCATTGAAATGGTCTGGACCAAAGGTAATGATCAGGGTTGGATCGTAGGCTTTGACTTCCGCAGACAGTTTTTCAAACGCCTGACGAACAGCTTGTTCTTTGCGTTGTTCTTGCGGAGTGGCAAACTCCATTAAAGGACTGTGCGATGCACAAATAAGTTTAACGGCCATGTGTGACTCCTAAACGGAAGGCAGCCAAAAGGCTGCCGGGTTAGTCCATTATGTTTTAAGGCGTGAATTACTCGTCAAAGAAACCGGCACGTGGTTGACGTAAACCACGAATGCCCAAGCCACATTCCGCGTTAATCAGCACGCCGGTCAGTGGACGGTTGTTTTGACGTGAAGCCAGCAGCACATATGAACCGGTCATATCTTCTGGTTCTGGCAAGAAGTTCAGTGGCATACCACGGGCAATTTTCTCAGGATCACGTGCATCGAGCAGGCCAACATTTTCCTGACCGAGTGATGCCGCGCCTTTGATATTCACATTCATGGCAGACGGTGCCACGGCATTGACACGAACTTTTGGCGCTAATTCATAGGCCAGTTCTTTCATGATGCCTACACCGGCATGTTTGGATGCGGTATAAACAGGACCACCGCCCGATGAATACAGCGCAGAGTTTGATAAAGTGAAGATAATTGAACCTTCAGACTTGATCAGTTCGTCTAGCGCTGCTTTGGCACCCAGGATCAGCGACTTGGTATTAATGCCCATGATTTCATCAAAGGCTTTATCTAGTTGCTCACCCGAGGTGTTAACGATATCGGCATAGTGATCCCAGATACCGGCATTACCCACAAAACAGTCAAGCTTGCCAAAACGCTCAACGGTCGCTTGAACAGCACGGACATTGTCTTCATAGTTGGCAACATCACCAGCGATTGCAAGAATTCGGTCACCGAAGTGTTCCTGTAAAGCATCAACTTTAGACTGAGAACGCTGAAGAACGGCCACCTGTGCTCCTTCTTCCAAAAAACGCTCAACCAAAGCCCAGCCTAAACCTGAACCACCACCAGTGATGAGTGCAACTTCGCCTTTTAGCCAACCCATGATTACTCTCCTGCCATCTCTACGTATAACGCGCCATCTTCAACAATCACTGGGAATGTCTGGATTGGATCTGTTGCTGGCAAGCATAGTGCTTGACCAGTTTTCAAACAGAAACGTGCAGAGTGCAGCGGACATTCAACTGTACCGTCGTCTTCCAGATAACCTTCAGACATCGATGCATTACCATGTGAACAGCGATCATTCATTGCGAAGAATTCACCGCCATTGTTGAATACTGCCAGCGCATCGATACCGTTTACGCCGCAGTCCACTTTCAATGCTTCGCCTTCGTCAAGCTCGTCAACTTGGCAAACAAAAATCTTATTCATTAGAAGAACACACTCAGGTTATGTGAGTTATAGGTAACTTGGTCAAGCGTGATCTTACGGTTGAAGATCTGGAAGCCTAAGCCGCCTTCAACTTTACGGATCTTGTCATGACGCTTACCACAGTAAATCGTAACGTCTTTCTCTTTTTGGGTACGGTACAGTAAATAAGTCACGTACACATCGTATTCGCCTTCTACTTCAGACGCTTCAACAATCACGTTAGACACCATGTGAGTCGTACGTGATGGAGGCTCTTCTGCCCAGGCCATACCGGTTTCAAGACGGGCAACACGACGTTCCAACAGATCTTTCGTATCGTTGAACACCCAAGTCGTCGGTGGTTCAACCGAACGACGACGGTCACGGGTTTGTGCGTTTGGTGTGGTACGTAGCGTATAAGAAATATCTTCAGCTAGCGTGTCTAACCACTCGCGGAATTTCCAGTCATCAAGAAGCTTGGCTTCTTGATACAGGAACTGACTGATCTGGTGATGAAGTTCTAAGCTGATTTGACTCATTTCATAAGCTCCTTCTCGTATTCGTCAGCCGCTTTTTCAACGTCTTCCCATTTTTCATGGATCAATAAATCTGCCCAGCGACGGTACATACCGCGTGCTGCAGTTTCAGAGAAAATGTAGTTGGTGATGCCCGGGATACCATCTTCACGTACTTTCTCGTTGCCTTTACCCATCTCAACGATCAATTTGTTTTGACGTGCTTTATAACCACGTAAAACTTTCTGAATCTCGATCCAGTTCTCAGAGTCATCTTGCTCCAGGAAGCCGGCAGGACCGAATGCACGCGTTGCAGAGCGTTCAAACGCTTCTTTCACTTCTTGAGACGCTTCAGCATCGGCAATACAGAATGCCCAAACTTCAGTTTTGTTTGGACCACGTGGGTGCCATACGCGAAGTGTTGCAGTACCGTTCAACCAAGACAGTGTCGGGAACATGGTGTTGTGACCTGCAAGACGCAGCGCACGCACTTCACCTAAACGCTCTTTTACTTCTTCATACGTTTCGCGGAAGTAGTTGGCCACTTCACCGTCAACCCAAACGTTTGCATCTGGTTTCTCTGTGAAGAAGAAGCCTGAACCGTGACCACGTGAACCGTATTGCAGTGCATCTTTTGCAGTTTCCCAAACTGGACGAGCCGTTTGAGCAGCACCTAATTTCTTGGTTGATTCGTCGTCTGGTTTCGCGCCAAGTACCTGAATCGCAGATGCGTGAGAGAACAGGGCGTGGTATTGGTCAGATGCAAACTGTTCAGCTGCAAATTTCCAGTTACACTCGATTTCCCACTTGTGTACACCACCGATGATTTCAGTACCACCTGGACGACGGTCTACAACGCCATCAAGATACCAAGCGATATCACCCATGTATTCTTCTAGATCTGGTGTAGTTTCATCCCAGCAGCCGAATACCAGGCCTTTGTAAGACTTCACACGGTTTACTTCAACCAGACCCCATTGCTCTTTACATGCACCATGCGGGTAAGCACGATCTTCAAGCGGGATGTCTTTTAAAGAACCGTCAATACCGTAAGACCAGCCGTGGTATGGGCAAGTGAACGCACGGGTATTACCACAGTCTGCGAAGCTTACGCGCATAGAACGGTGACGGCATTGGTTTAAGAATGCTTTGATCGAGCCATCTTTTTGACGTGCCACAATGATCGGATCTTCACCCATATAGGTATTGAAGAAGTCGCCCGCCTTAGGAATTTGGCTTTCATGGCAAAGGAATAACCAGGTACGACCAAATACACGTTCAAGTTCTAACTCGTAGATATCTGGATCAGTATAGATAGATGGCGTAATACGTCCATTTTGTGCATCGACTAAAGCGTCGATTTCGCGCACATCAATTTTTCCACTCATTGAAAGCTCTCCTGTGACCGACACAACGGCACAAAATAAATAGACTCAACTTTGCATGGATAATGATTTTTTAGCGGGGTTTAGTGAAATATTTTTTTTGTTTTAATTAAGATATTTTATCAATTACTTATCGCTTATTTCTCTTTATTAAAGCATTAATAAAATTTGAAAGCCTATTTATTTCCTAAATGGCAGAATAATCTTCACCTAATAGTTGATTATAGACTATACTCTTAAGACATGATAGTTAGACATTTTTTGAATTAATCTTTTGGAATGGGTTTATGGAATTACGTCACCTTCGCTATTTCATTACCGTGGCTGAAGAACTGAACTTCAGTAAGGCTGCCTTGAAGCTCTACACAGCCCAGCCTTCTTTAAGTCAACAGATTAAAGACCTCGAAGAAGACGTTGGCGTAAAACTGTTACACCGGACCAAACGTAAGGTCGAACTGACAGAAGAAGGCGCAGTGTTTCTGGAACAGGCGCGCTTGACCCTGGCGCAGGCCGACAAAGCCGTGGCTATGGCGCGTCAGGTGTCCCAGGCCAAACAGCAGATGCTACGCATTGGCTTTGTACCGGTCGCGGAAATGAAGATTTTCCCGTATGTGTTGCCGAATCTGCGCGTACAGAACCCCGATCTGAAAATTGAATTGCTCAGTATGAACAACAATGATCAGATGAAAGCCATTAAAAAAGGTGAACTGGACATCACCTTTACCCGTCACAACTTTAACAGTGATGAAATTGAAAGCCAGTTCGTGCTGCGCGAACCGCTGATTTTCATTTTGCCAAAAGACCATCCGCTGGCCAAATACGAACGTATTCCGGTCAAAGCTCTTAATGGCATTGATTTTATTATTCCGGCCGCAGAGCAGTCGCAGAATCTGCACGACATGATTCTAAACTTTGCCAAGACCAATGGCATTGAATTTAACATTGTGCAAAAAGCCGACAACATCCTGTTCAATATCAACTCGATTGGCATGGGCTTGGGTTGTACCATTTTGCCGGGCTACATTGCCCCGCTGACCATGAACAACACCATCATCCGTCCGCTGGATATCGAACTGCCTTATCTGGACCTGTATGTCAGTTACCGCAAAAACAGCAACTCGCCATCGGTCGACAAGTTTATGGAACTGCTGACCCGGGTGTTTTACCTGGATATTAACCGCGATTAAGCCACGCTTTGGCTGACTGCCTGTAAGCATCATTATTTCGAGACTAAATAATGGTGCTTTTTTTATGGCCAATTTGCCGACTTTTTAATCAGATTAGACTTAAGTCGCAGGCTTTTTTGCACCATTTTTTATCATTTTTGCACTTTTACGACTTTTTCTCTGCTAGCCGCGCAGATTTATTTTCAGCCGTAAACTACAACTTAAGTCTAATAAGCTAGACTACAGTGAAGTGCCGCTATGTTCTGCCCCTGAAGCAGGATGCTAGGCATGCTTTTATCTGTCATGGGCCAGATCAAAGGAATAAGAATGATAAAAACACCGTTTAGCCATATTAAAACCGGGATGCAGTCTCATCCTTATTTTTTATCAGTTTTCTGATCACCACGGTGCTGTACGGTATTTTTCAGTGCTTGAGCCCGTGGACCTGGTCGACCTGCCTGCTCATCAGCTGGAATATTGCCGTGTCCGGCTATCTGCTCTTTACCCTGCTGAATTTCTGGCACAGTGATCATCAGCATATTCTGCAACGCGCCCAGCAGCAAGATGCCAGTAAATGGCTGATTCTGTTACTGCTGTTTCTCACCCTGGTGATGTGTTTTATTGCGATTATTGTCGAGATCAATTTATTTGCCCAAACCGACTTTGCCCGCATGGGGCATTTTCTGCTGGCGATTACCACTATTTTATGTGCCTGGCTGTTTATGCATACCATTTTTGCGATTCACTATGCGCATGACTATTATCTGGCGCTGCAACAGCATCAGGCAGGTGGTCTGGAGTTTCCGAAAACCCCTTATCCGACCTATCCGGATTTTCTCTATTTTAGTTATGTGATTGGCACGTCGGCACAAACCGCCGATGTCACCATCAGCTCACGCGCGATGCGTATCCTGAATACGCTGCATATTGTGCTGGCCTATATGTTTAACACCACCATTCTGGCGATTTGTATTAATCTGGTGGCCAGCTTTATTCAACACTAAACCGGTTGAGCCAGAAATTCCGCCCATAAAAAAAGGATGGCCTGTCACCATCCTTTTTTCGCTTTTATCACCGACTTATTTTACGCCGTGCGCCGCCAGGTAGTTTTTAATAACTGTGTTGAACTCATCGGCTTTTTCAACTTGTGACCAGTGCCCACACTGGCTGAAGATGTGTGCATCTGCATTTGGCACCACATTCAGAATGTCCCAGGTACGGGATACTGGAATCACCACGTCTTGAGTACCATGAATCAGAAGTACAGGTACGGTGATGTCTTTCATTTTTTCGAAGTCTAACGGGAATTCGAAACGGTCACGGTCACGCGCACCCACCACGTCCATTAAACGGTCAGATGCATAGTCATTTGCAGCCGAGTCAAAACGGACTTTCACCAGTTCGTCTGTAATCAGGTCTTTGTTCACCACGAACATAGACAGTGTCTTACGGATCCCTTCTTCAGTCAGTACTGGGTTCGCGTGCGCTTTCAGTGCCGCAGTTTGCTTGGCACCACCGGTACCCATAGACACGATACCCAGAACGCGCTCTGGATAATCCAGTGCCAATTGAAATGCCAACCAGCCACCTAAAGAGTTACCCACCAACCAGGTTTTCTCGATACCTAAAGCATCTAAGGTACGGATTGCGTGATCAACCCAGGCACGGATCCCATATTGGGTACCCGGTGCAACAACGGTTTGACCATAACCAATGGTATCAATCGCGATACAACGTGCCTGTTCACCAATTTGTGGCAGGTTTAACCACCAGTTGGCTGCTGCAGATACACCCGTACCTGAACCGTGCAAGAACAGAATTGGCGTACCTTCACCAATTTCATGGTAGTGGGTGAGTTCGCCTTCTGCGGTTTCAATCCATTTATCTTCTAAGCCAAAGAATGAATCTGTTGTATAGTCAGGGATTTGGACAGTGCTCATACTTACTCCTCATACAGTCTTTAGCTTGCGTTTCCCTCAATCTTGGAAGGTCTGGACGTCAAGTGACTCGTTGAACATGCGTTTTCTATAGGCTTATATTAACCGCTCCTGCGCTTTCAACTGATACAAAATTACGATTTTAAACTACAAAAAAACGATTATTTAAGCCATTGTTTTTAAACATTTTAGTTAATTTTAAATCCTTATTTTTATTAGGACTTTCATCTGTTTTTATATAAAAAAGAGCAGCTGGAGGTGCAGCTGCTCTTTGATCTTGACCAATTAGAATGTATAGGTATAGGTCGTCGCGATACGGTGTTCTTCTAGATCGTTACCACCTGAGATATTGTCATAGTTGGTATCAATAAACATGTAGTTGAAACCTAAACCTTTTAGCTTACCTTCTGGTACCACATAGTTCACAATCAGGTTGTTTTCATTTTCTTTGCCACGCGGTTCGCCTGCACCATTATCGACATCCCAACCACGGAAATGACGTGCAGTTGCGGTTAAACCTGGTACACCCACATCAGCAAAGTTATAGGTATAACCCAAGCTCCATGATTTTTCATCTTTACGGATAAAGCTTGCCACCGACCAGTTGTCTAGATAAGGCTGTGGTACCCAACCACCCAATGTCGGGAACATTGGTGCTTTGTTACCATGCTCTCCAAACATTTGCTGGTAGCCTAATTGTACTGTGTGCATACCATGGTTGATTTTTGCACCTGCAGACACGGCCTGGCTGTCAATCTTGCCATACAGCTGGTCACCCGATTCGCTGTTGTCAAAATAACGTACATGGGTGTCTAACTTGGTGTTTTCAGCCAAGGTCGTTTTATAGTTTACAGCGGCATAGTGTTGTTGGTAGATGTTGGTGACATCGGCATACCAGTAACTACCACCCACTTTTGGGGTGAATTGATGATCAATCCCGGCAATATACATACCGTCATCTGTACTGACTGCTGTCGCAAAGTTGTTTTGCGGAAATAAGCTCAGGTCATGATATTGATTTTCATAACGTGCATTAATGCCATCTAAATATGCCAAGGTCAGTTTAGTATCTTTAATGTCCTTAGACTCTAACCAGGCACCACTATAAGTAGTCAGTAATTGGCGAGATGGATCAAAGAATACCACTGGTGACATTGGTAATAGATCACCAACCTTCAACTCAGTTTCAGATACCTTAACTTTTAAGGTTGCACCAACTTTACCAAAATGATCTTTAGATTCTTTGCCATCGTGAGGTAACACCCAATCCGGATTTTGATCACGGCCGTTGAGTTTAACTGCATGTTGAACCAGTACATCTGCTCCAATTTGCACGCCACCACCAATATCGTGATAACCCGACTTGGCATCCAAAGTTACCGCCTGTGACCATGAACCAAAGTTCAATTCTGGTTTATCTTGATACTGACGATCTAAATAGAAATTTTTAAATTTAAGTTGAACATTGCTGTCATCAATAAAATCTGCATATGTAGCAGAAGTTCCTAAAGTTGCTGTCGCAGCAAGCATTGCTATCCATAATTTTTGACGACGCATGGTAAGTTTTCCCATTCAGCAGATAAAAACAATGCCGTCATCATGCGTAAGCATAATCAAATAGAAAATCCGACCACAGTATTAAACATTTATCGGTTTGGGCATTTTTTTGATTTCACAGCGCTTTTTTTATTTTTTTAAGATATTTCAGCAATCATTTCCCTGCTAAATACTCTCCACCCTGTAAATATAAACCCCTGTTATTCATATTATTTTTCACTGTATTTTTTATTTATTCTGAGTTTTTAGGCTTTATTTATTGGTTTTAACATTAACACTTTAACTAATAGCTTTTAACTATCAGTATTATTTATAAAAAATTTAATATTTAAAACAATTCAGCTTTTCCCCTAATTTAAATCCCTTAGCTTTCCATTCCCCCTTCTCCATCCTTTTAAAATAAATCTCGGCTGATCATTTAAAAGACTTTTTATATAAAAATAAGATGCGTTTTAAATACATTGATCTGTGTGATTT
This sequence comes from Acinetobacter sp. YH01025, assembly GCF_013420185.1. Classification (NCBI taxonomy): domain Bacteria; kingdom Pseudomonadati; phylum Pseudomonadota; class Gammaproteobacteria; order Moraxellales; family Moraxellaceae; genus Acinetobacter; species Acinetobacter sp. YH01025. Next base: position 84,150 of record NZ_VOYR01000009.1, read on the forward strand.
TAAATCCGGATTTATTTTTAAAGTGTGATATTAAGCAACTCAATCACACCAATAAAAAAAGCACCCCAAATATATTGGAGTGCTTTGCTTAAGCCAGTTTTAAAATTAAAACTTAAGCTTGCATTTCACGTGCTTTAGACATAGTAAGCGCCAGGTCTTCAATCATGTCTTCCTGACCACCGACTGTACCACGGCGACCCAGTTCCATCAGGATTTCACGCGCAGACACGCCATATTTCGCTTCAGCGCGTTTTGCAAACAACAGGAATGAAGAGTAAACACCCGCATAACCTAAAGTTGCCGCATCACGGTCTGCACGAATTGGGTTGTGCATCATTGGAATCACAAGGTCTTCAGCAACGTCTTGTACTTTGAACAGGTCAACGCCTGTATCCATACCCATACGGTTCGCTACAGCAATGAACAATTCCAGCGGTGTGTTACCCGCACCCGCACCAAGACCTGCAGAGGCCAAGTCCACACGTACTGCACCTGCTTCAACCGCAGCAACCGTATTTGATACACCCATACCTAAGTTGTGGTGACCGTGGAAACCGAGTTCGATGCTTGGGTCCAAATGTTGACGTAAATGTCCTACACGATCAATCACATCTTGAGGAAGCATATAACCCGCAGAATCCGTCACATAGATACAGTTTGCACCGTAAGACACCATCTTTTTCGCTTCTTCTAGCAATTTTTCAGGTGAAGCCATGTGCGCTAACATCAAGAAGCCCACTGTATCCATTTCTAATTTACGTGCAGCGGTAATGTGCTGTTCCGAACAATCCGCTTCAGTACAGTGTGTTGCAACACGAATAGTCGATACACCAATTTCATGTGCCATTTTCAAATGATCAACCGTACCAATACCCGGTAAAAGCAATGCAGAAACTTTGGCATTCTTCATACGTGGCACAACAGCAGACAAGTATTCTTCGTCAGTTGCTGCCGCAAAACCGTAGTTAACCGATGAACCACCAAGACCGTCACCGTGTGTTACTTCAATTAAAGGTACGCCTGCATCATCAAGTGCTGTTGAAATCGCAATCATTTGCTCAACAGTGGTTTGATGGCGCTGCGGGTGCATACCATCACGTAAAGTCATATCATGAACAATAATCTTAGACATGAGGTTGCTCCTTAAGCTTCAGCAGTGTTGAAAACGTGTTCTGCAAACATTTCTGCAGTACGTGCAGCTGCCGCAGTCATAATATCCAGGTTACCCGCATATTTCGGCAGGAAGTCACCTAAACCTTCTACTTCAAGGAAGATAGAAACACGGTTACCGTCAAAAATAGGACCGTTTACCAGTTTGTAACCTGGCACATATTTTTGAACTTCTTTGATCATCGCGTGAACAGATTCAGTAATCGCAGCTTGATCCGGCTCGCCTTCAACTAGACAGTGAACAGTGTCACGCATCATTAGTGGTGGCTCAGCAGGGTTAATGATGATGATTGCTTTACCTTGTTTCGCACCGCCAACTTTCTCAATTGCGCCTGCAGTCGTACGGGTAAATTCATCAATGTTTTTACGCGTACCAGGACCAACTGACTTCGTTGATACAGTTGCAATGATTTCGCCGTATTCAACCGGTTGAACGCGAGACACTGCAGCAACCATCGGAATTGTTGCCTGACCGCCACACGTTACCATGTTAACGTTTGGCACTTCGCCCGCTTGTAGCAAGGCTTCAAGGTTTACAGGTGGTACGCAGAAAGGACCAATTGCCGCAGGGGTTAAGTCAATCATCAGCACACCAAGTTCATTTAACTTGCGGCTGTTTTCTGCATGCACATACGCAGAAGTCGCATCAAAAGCAATTTTGATGTCATCTTCGATTACGTGAGGAAGAAGACCATCCACACCTTCTGCTGTGGTTTTTAAACCCATTTTTGCAGCACGTGCCAAACCTTCAGAAGTTGGGTCAATCCCCACCATCCATACTGGTTCCAACCATTCACTGCGTTGCAATTTATAAAGCAAATCCGTACCAATATTACCCGGACCGATCATTGCACATTTAATCTTTTTCATGCATGTACTCTCTTAGAATCTCGATTTATTCCGCAGCAAACGTAGCTGTTACTGAACCAAAGCCTTCAATTTCAACTTTGAATTCTTCACCCGGATGCGCAACAACCATTGGGCCTAAAGCACCTGTTAAGATGATGTCGCCTTTTAACAATGGACGACCACGGCGTACCATTTCATCGGCCAACCACACCGCAGCATTGAGCGGGTTTGCCAAACATGCTTTACCCACGCCTTGAGAAACAACTTCTTCACCACGTGTCATGACCATTTTGCAGTTCACCAAGTCTAGATTTTCTAACTTGACGGGTTGTGAACCTAAAACAAACGCAGCAGAAGATGCGTTATCTGCCACGGTATCAATCAAACTGATTTTCCAGTTTTCAATACGGCTATCGACCACTTCAATGGCAGGCAAGGCATATTCAGTCGCACTGATAATGTCTGCATAGGTATGTTTTTCTTTGGTCAGGTCTTGGTTAATCACCAACGCTATTTCTGCTTCTACTTTAGGCTGAATCAGCAAACCTGCAGGAATTGCTTCACCATCGCCATAAGCCATATCGGCAAACAACATGCCAAAGTCAGGCTGATCTACACCCAGTTGTGCTTGAACCACTTTAGAGGTCAAACCAATTTTACGCCCCACCAAACGACGGCCTTCTTTTAAGGCACGTTCGGTATTCACTTCTTGAACGGCATAGGCAATATCTACGTCAGCACTTTCACCACCAAGCTCTGGGCGGATTGGCGCGATCGCAGTTTGAGAGAGTTCGGCAGTACGTAATGCTTGCGCAACTGATTCAACAACAGCAGAATTCGACATCAATGTTTCCTTAAACTGCAAAAATTGGGCTTATACCCCGAGGTGTTGGAAAGGTGATAAAAGAAGAAAAGGCACCATGACCCTGATCTTGACCGTCAGCGTGATAAGCTGTCCATCTCAGAGGTATGTATAAACTGATTTAGCATCTGAAAAATGGCGTTTTTATGCCAATACTTATTTTCTTTTTTTCAATAGCTATTAGCTATTAGTCTGTTTTTGTAAAAATCAATCAAAACAGCTGCCTGCGGGCTTTACTATTATTTTCCGAGTAGATGACTCGACTATTTGTAGCAATCTTAAAATGTCTTAATCCTTACTTTAGACTAAAAGCTAAGCATTTCCTGTCAGCACAATATATTCAATAAAAAAGGGCAACTTGCTTGCTGCCAAACTGCCCTTTTTGTTGTGCTGTAATTTAGCCTGCCCGACGCAAACGGTACTGTTGCAATAAAAATGCATGCAAACTCGGTACGTCATGTGCAATAGTCAAAGGCTGATAACGCTGCAATACCTCTACACTATGCACGCCATAGCTCACACCCACACGTGGCATGGCAATATTCTGCGCCATTTCCAAATCATAAGAGGTATCACCCACCATAACAGCCTGCTCGACCTGCACCTGAGTACTGCTTAAAATTTCCTGCAACATTAAAGGGTCAGGTTTAGATTTGGTTTCACTGGCTGCACGTGTTGCCACAAATAAATCCTGACTTTTGGTTTGAGCCAATACACGGTCTAAACCCTTACGGCTTTTACCTGTTGCCACGGCCAGTTTCAAACCTAAGCCTGACAATTCATCTAGCATTTCTGCCACACCATCAAACCAAACATCAGTTTTTGAGTGTTTCACATAGTGTTCTGAATAGCACTGCAAAATATCCTGATGCAGTTCAGGCACCTGTGGAAACAGGCGCTGCGCCACTTCTGGCAAACCCAAACCAATAATACTTTTGGCAGCAGCATCGGTCAGTGGCTGCTGAAATTGTTGTGCTGCAAACTGCAAACTCGCCACAATTTGACCGACGGAATTAAATAACGTGCCATCCCAATCAAAAATGATGAGTTCTACAGGTTTGTTCATATTAGGTTCCTAGATTTGATTCGGCTTTAAAATTCCCTCGCTTTACCTTAACTCAAAAGGATAAATGATCAAGAATCAGCACATATATCACAACAAATATTCGATACGCGAAGGGAGACATGAATGTCGCCGTTTCGCTGTGGCACAGGGATGTTCCATCAGCGAAACAAAAGATTTTTGTTACTTTTCATCTTTGAAAAGTAAGGCATAACCTATACAACAAGAATTTAAATTAAAAACTATAAAATGTGGCTGTGAATTACCCCTGAAAGCCCAATCTCCGTCTTGAGAAACAATGTTCCTCATCTTTAAAAAGAAGGGAACTGCTATTACACAATTGAGAATGACAAAAATTAAAACTCAGGTGGTGCTGTCGGCTTATCCGCCTTTTGCGCTCTAAGCTGTGCCACTAGACTCTGCATATCTTCAGGTAGAGGGGCTTCAATCACAGGATAGCCTGGAATTTCCAAACGCATAGCATGTAAGCACAAACGACGTGGTGCAGGACCACGGTATTCAGTTTGATGACCGTATTTATCATCACCCACCAAAGGATGTCCAATACTTAAACCATGCACACGAATTTGATGGGTACGCCCAGACAGTGGCGATGCATACACCAAACTGGCATGCATAAAACGCTCTGCGACCTTCCACAGGGTTTTGGATTCTTTACCCTCTTTAGATACACGCACTCGACGTTCACCATTGGCCAATTCATAACGATGCAACGGTGCGTCAATCAATTGCTGATCTAAACTCACCTGCCCTTTAACAATGGCCGCATAAGTTTTTTGAATTTTATGTTCGCGCAATAAGTCCTGCAGCGTTTTTAAGGTGCTACGCTTTTTAGATACCATCACCAAACCCGAAGTATCACGGTCAATACGGTGAATCAGCTCCAAATATTTTTTACCTGTGGCGGCACGTAAACCCTCAATCAAACCATAAGCGACACCACTACCGCCATGCACCGCAATGCCCGAAGGCTTATTCACCACCATCAAGCCTTCATCTTCATAAATCACACGGCTTAATAAGCTTTGTGCGACCTTATCTGAAATAGGCGCAGCACTGTCGTCTTTTTGCTCATAACGAATAGGCGCTACACGAATTTGATCGCCGATATTGAGTTTGGTTTCTGCTTTAATACGCTTTTTATTGACCCGTACCTGCCCTTCGCGAATCAAACGATAGATGCGACTTTTAGGCACCCCTTTTAAACGACTAAACAAAAAATTATCGATGCGTTGACCCGCTTGATGCTCATCCACTTCAAACCAAGTGACACTTTGCCATTGTTGGGTAGAATTCATACAGTTAAGTGACCTAATAAAATACTAAAATTGATTAAAAACTGATCATTTAGGCTATGCTTTACACAAGAAACATAAGCTTAGCCCATAGGCAGATGATGCAAGGTTTGATATAGTCAGCGCACGGAAACCATCGTAAGTGGGTAAAAGTTGGGTCATTTCGGTTTTTACTGAAGTTGATTATTCAATCAAACACTCCACTAAACACGTAAAGGTCCCAAAAGAATTATGCCGACGCCGAAGGCTTATTATATCGGCAAAACTGCAAACTGTTGCGTTTAATTGTACTTAAGGTACATAAATCAGTTTGCCTGAAAAAATATGTCGCCAACCTCAAGTTGGTTTTTAAACGTAAACTGATACACATCAGACTAGTCGTTCCCTGATGTCGCATTCAGGCTACAGCGTTGATACATTGGATCTGCACAAATTGTAAAGATACGACGATAATTCCGTATCAAGACACTCGACTAAAAGAAGGGATGATCTTTGAGCAATGTGACAGTGAAAGTTACTCACATCCAATGTACCGCTCGTCCGCCAGTGAAACGACCAGGTGACTTTAATCGTTTAAAGATTGAAGCCGTATTGACATCATCAATACGTGAATCATCCACCGAAACCCGATTATCAGGCCGGTAGAGAAACGTTCAGACCGCTGTATTTGAGATCTGAACCATGATCCGTGATGTTTGATGCTCGCTACGTATAGAGCGATGTTTTGCTGTGTATCACTATAAGGTGTTACACCCATGAAACGTATGTTGATTAATGCAACACATGCTGAAGAAATTCGCGTTGCACTTGTCACTGGTCAGCGTCTTTACGATTTTGATTTAGAAAATCGTACCCGTGAACAAAAAAAATCAAATATCTATAAAGGTCATGTGACTCGCGTAGAGCCATCTTTAGAAGCTGTATTTGTTGAGTATGGTGCCGGTCGTCAAGGTTTCCTGTCGATGCGCGAAATTGCCAACTCTTACTACAAGGCCGATCCTCGTCAAACTTCAAATATTCGCGAACTGATTACTGAAGGCACCGAACTGCTGGTTCAGGTAGAAAAAGAAGAGCGCGGCAACAAAGGTGCTGCCCTGTCGACCTTTATTTCACTGGCGGGCCGTTACCTGGTCCTGATGCCAAACAACCCGAAAGGGGGTGGTATCAGCCGTCAGATTTCCGGTTCAGTGCGTGAAGAACTGAAAGAAATGCTGGCCTCTTTAAACGTGCCACGCGGTATGAGCGTGATTGTACGTACTGCCGGTATTGGTCGTTCTCAAGAAGAATTACAACTTGATTTACAGCATCTGCTAGATCTGTGGGCGCAAATTCAAAGCACCTCAAGTTCTGGTCCATCGCCAATGCTGGTGCATCAGGAAGCCGGTGTCGTCACGCGTGCCATTCGTGACTACCTGCGTGATGATGTGGCTGAAATCCTGATTGACTCAGAACAGGCCTATAACGAAGCTTATAACTTCGTAAAAGCGGTGATGCCACGTCAGCTCGACAAGTTAAAAACCTATACCCTAAATGAACCACTGTTCGCGCATTTCGGTATCGAAAGCCAGATTCAAACCGCCTATGAACGCGAAGTCAAACTGCCTTCAGGTGGTTCAATCGTGATTGACCAAACCGAAGCATTGGTGTCAATCGACATTAACTCGGCAAAATCAACTCGTGGTCAGGACGTTGAAGATACCGCACTAAACACCAACCTGGAAGCTGCTGAAGAAATTGCACGCCAGTTACGTTTACGTGACATCGGTGGTCTGGTAGTAATCGACTTTATCGACATGACCAAAGACCGTAACCAGCGTATGGTGGAAGCCAAGCTGCGTGAAGCAACGCAAAGCGACCGCGCGCGTATCCAGTTTGGTCAATTGTCACGCTTTGGTTTAATGGAGATGAGCCGTCAGCGCTTACGTCCATCTTTAGAAGAAGCGACCGGTTATGTTTGCCCACGTTGTCATGGTACCGGCATGGTACGTGACTTACGTTCTCTCTCACTGTCGATTATGCGTAAAGTGGAAGAGATTGCGCTACGTGAGCGTCATGGTGAAGTTCAGGTTGAAGTACCGGTTGAAATTGCAGCATTCTTATTGAATGAAAAGCGTCACAGCCTGGTTTACCTTGAACAAACCTCAAATGTACGTGTAACGGTATTGCCGCACCCGCATTTAGAAACCCCACATTACGAAATCTCTTACAATCCGGAAGGCTTTGCCCCAACCAGCTATGAACGCACAGCAGCCACCCGCTTAAGCGAACAGGAACTAGGTTATGAAGCCTCTGAATGGCATTTAGAAGAAGAACAGCACGCTCAGCATGCAGCTGCGCCTGCAGCACCGCAAAAGGAACAGAAGCGTCCAGCCAAAGCTCAAGCCGCTGCGCCTGCACAAGTGGCCCCTGCTGCCGCTGCACCAAGTGCTAGCCCATGTGCATGGTTAGAAAACCTGTTTGTGCAAAAACAGGCCAACACGGTTGATCAGTCACGTAGCGCCAACAATGCGGCTGCAGCGATTGAGCAAATGGTCAATAATGGCGCAGTTAGCCGTGGCCAGTTCGGTCAGATTGCAGCTGCGGCGCCTGTGGCTGCACCAGCAGCAACCAGCAATGCTTATCTTGCCCCATCAACTGTGACCAAGCATGAGCGTGATCACGCTGAAAAACCGGCTGAACGTGAAGAAAAATCATCACGTCACAACAACAAAAAGCGCAGCAAGCATAAAGAGCCGCGCGAGCAAAACAGCCAGAATGACAACAGCCCAGCACAGCATCAGGTACACGAAGAAGTGGTGCAGCTGTCACGTCAGGAGCAACGTCAGGAAGCGCGTGAAAACAAACGCAACTCCCGCCGTCAGCACAACAACAATGAACAGACGCAAAACGAAGCGCAACAGCAAGATGCTGTGCCACGTCGTGACCGTCGTAACCAGCAACGTCCAGAGCGTCCAAATCGCCACCGCGATGCCAGCGTGCTGAATGACACGGCTGCACCGGCAGCAGCTACAGCAGCACCAGCCGCTGAAGCACAAGGCCTGAAAGTGGACCTGGTGGATGCACCACGTCAGGACGTGATGCCAACTGCTCTGGTGGTGAATGTTGATGCTGCACAAAGTGAAATTGTCGCGCTAAACCAGAACACAGCCGCTGCACCTGCAGCAACTGCTGAACTTCCGGTTGCGACCAGCACTGAAGCAGTAGAAGAAGCACCAGTACCAAAAGAAGAAGTGGCACCTGCGGCAATTGTGGCTGAAGAGCACAAATCGCAACCGGTGAAACGCGCCAGCAACGATCCGCGTCAGCGTCGTCGCCAGCAACGTGAAGGTCGTGCGCAACAAAACCAGCCGCCAAAGCTGTCACCATCTCAGGTTCCAGCCTTGCAGCAGTACACGGTAGGCAGCCTGATCCGTCATGTGTATGGTGAAGATTGCTCGGTACTGATTGAGCAGTTTGGTTTAATCCCAACCTTTAACCGCGCCCTGCAAAAGTTCACTGAACAATATGCAGCCAGCCTGGTCGCTCAAGCACCTGCGGCAGAAAGCCAAAAGCAGCCTGTGACCCGTGATGTTGAAGTCAGCAAAGCTGAGCCAGAAGCAGAACCTGCTCCTGTGCTGGACCTGACTCCACCAGCGCCAGTCAAACGTGTGGCCAATGATCCGCGTGAGCGTCGTCGTTTAGCCAAACTTGCTGCCGAACAGGCGCTGGAACAGGCCAAACAGGCCCATGCCGACGAAGCAGAAAAAGCACCCGCTAACGATGCACCAGCAGAAACTGCGGCGGACGCTCAAGCAGCTGAAGCAACAGAAGCCACTGCTGCAAGCAGCACAGCAGCACCTGTAGAAGCGACTGCCGAGCCAGCAGCAACTGAAGCAGCACCAGCGGCTGAAACCACTGCGACTGAAACTGAAGTGGCGACTGAAGAAAGCGCTGCAGCCGAAGCACCGGCTAAAGAAACAGCGAAAGCTGAAGCAGCGCAACCAGTACAGGCTGAACTGCCAGTTGATGCAGCAGATGCCAGCGAAGCACCGGCAAATGCAGAAGCTGAAGCTCCAGAAGCCGCAGCAGACAAGGCCGAGAAAGAAAAACCGGCACGTCCGCGTCGTCCACGTGGCCGTCCACCAAAGAAAGCCAATACCTCAACTGAGTCATAATTTGCTTTTTTGCAGGTGAATAAAAAAATCCAGTCATTTCGGTGGCTGGATTTTTTTTGTTAATTTGTCAGATTAGGTTGATTACACTACAACGAAACGATTAAAACCTTAAAGTGCAATATTCATGCGCTAGAACTACAGATTGGATGTCGAGAATAAATAGGATTCATATGAGCCATACAACACAACATGATCTTATTGGTCTGGCCGATGTCGCCGCCAAAATTCCAAAGTTTATCGGCAAAGTCCCGAATCTTATTCAGGGTCTGAGTCAAGCCTATTTACGAACGCCATCCACCCCTGCCGGTCTGGGCATTGCCTTTGAAAAAGCGGTCAAACGTAATCCGCATGGTCTGGCTTTAATGTTTGAAGAGCAGCGCTTTAGCTACAAAGCCCTGAATGAATGGGCCAACCAGATTGCCCACTATTATCTGTCACAAGGCGCACGCAAAGGCGATGTGATTGCGGTAATGCTGGAAAACCGCCCGGAACTGATCGCGACTATCATCGGTCTGGCCAAAATTGGCGTCACCATTGCACTGGTAAACACCTCACAGGTCGGCAAGGTGCTGACCCATAGCATCAATCTGGTCAAACCGGTCGCGCTAATTGTTGGCGAAGAATGCCGTGCTGCGGTAGAGGAGATTCGTCAGGCGCTGGATTTGCCGGCAGATCGTCTGGACTGGTTTGCCGATCAGGAAACCCAGCGCGATGCGGGCAAAGCTCCGAAAGGCTTTAACAATCTGGCCGAAAAGATCGACCATTTTCCGAAATTCAATCCGCCGACCACGCATTCCGTCCAGGGCAAAGATGGCCTGTTTTATATCTATACCTCGGGAACCACCGGCCTGCCGAAAGCCGTGGTGTTCACCCATAGCCGCTGGACCCTGGCCTATGGCACCTACGGCCATGTACTGAATCTGAATCCAAAAGATGTCATGTATGTGACCCTGCCGCTGTATCATGCCACTGGTATTGTGGTGTGCTGGTGCGGCGTAATTGCCGGTAGCGCAACCCTGGCAATTCGACGTAAATATTCCACCTCCAGCTTCTGGAAAGATGTACAGAAATTTAATGCCTCTGCCATTGGTTATGTCGGCGAGCTGTGCCGCTACCTGATGGATGCACCACCATCCGCGCTGGATCAGGGCCATCGTGTTACCAAAATGATTGGGAACGGCATGCGCCCGAATATCTGGAACAAGTTTAAGCAACGCTTTGGCATTGAAGAAATTCTGGAGCTGTATGCCTCCAGTGAAGGCAATGTCGGCTTTAGCAACATCTTTAACTTTGACAATACCGTTGGTTTTTCTCCAACCCCTTATGCGATTGTGGCTTTCGATAAAGAAAAAAATGAACCGGTCCGGGATGCGCGCGGCTGGTGCCAGAAAGTCAAAAAAGGTGAAGTTGGTTTATTGATTGGCAAAATTACCCGCCGTTCGCCATTTGATGGCTATACTGATCCGGAAAAAAACAAGGCGGTGATTTTAAAAGGCGTTTTCCAGCGTGGCGATCAATACTTTAATACCGGTGATCTGGTACGAAATATCGGCTTCCGTCATGCCCAGTTTGTTGACCGCCTCGGGGATACCTTCCGCTGGAAAGGTGAGAATGTTTCCACCACCGAAGTGGAAAATATACTCTGTGATTATGAGAAAATTGCCGAAGCGGTGGTTTACGGCGTAGAAATTCCAGAAACCAATGGCCGTGCCGGAATGGCGGCCATTACCTTAAATACCGATGCAACACTGGATGAACATGACCTGCAGCAGATGGTGAGCCAGTTTAAACAGGCCCTGCCCGGCTATGCGGTTCCGGTATTTTTACGGATTCAGGCCCAGGTTGAAACCACCGGCACTTTTAAATATCAGAAAAACAAGCTCAAAGAACAGGCATTTAATCCGGCAGCTACCACGGATCGTTTGCTGGTGTTGCTGCCCGGTGCAGCGGCTTATACTGATCTAACCCCGGAAATTTTCGAGCAGATTCAAACCTATCAATACCGCTTCTAAGCCCAAAGTTGTCTATTTTTTGATTCCCTAGCATGAATTTGTTTCATTTATAATCAAACATAGACAACTTTTTTATTTTTTACTTGCGCTCAAACGAGATCTTGCTACAATACGCTCCATCAAATGATATGGGTCGTTAGCTCAGTTGGTAGAGCAGCGGACTTTTAATCCGTTGGTCCCGCGTTCGAGTCGCGGACGACCCACCACTCATTTGAAAGCCTAAGATGGGTCGTTAGCTCAGTTGGTAGAGCAGCGGACTTTTAATCCGTTGGTCCCGCGTTCGAGTCGCGGACGACCCACCATCTTTCCTTAGGAACTCTGCAAAAACTCCAGTTCTTGCATATTAAAAAATAAGCAGCTTATTTTTTATTCCTCAGGGTCGTTAGCTCAGTTGGTAGAGCAGCGGACTTTTAATCCGTTGGTCCCGCGTTCGAGTCGCGGACGACCCACCATTTATCTTCCAAAATAAATATCTTCGCTTCCCTACTCTGCATTGCACATTTATATGCTGGGCTGCATCGTATCTGCGCTACAACCTCAATATTAATGTGGATGAAAGAACGCTCAATCTGCTTTTTTAATCGGCCGACTTTTCCAGATAATAAGCATGTGCCGGTAAAGGATTACGGGAAAAATACTGCTGATTTACCGTCGATACTGTGGCAATTTTTTCTAAATCCATGCGTAGATTCTGCGTGTCATCAATATCATAAAAAATTTCCACCCCATTACTGCGATGCACAATAATCTGGTGTGCGGTTTCATCATACATCCAGTAATCCAGATGATAGTTCATTTGTGCACCGGCCATGACCCGGCCAAGATAGACAATGGAACGATGTGCGGTGCCATCGGGCAATAAAGTCAGAATAAAATCGGCTGTACCGGTCTCACATTTGACATAGGCATCTTCACAGCTAATTTTTACCTGATACCGGCCGAAATAGGCCAAGGCCGCTTCCGGCACCACGGCTTTATCGGCATCTTTTGCAGATGGAAATACCGGTTGGCCAGCCACTTCACTCAGGCGTTTACTTGGCACATCTTCCGTCACCTGCAGGTCTGCCACGGGTGTAAACGGCTGTGCCTCCTCTTCTTGACTGTTAAACGTCGGGTCACAAGCGGCCAAAGACAGGCAACAGATTCCCCATAACCATTTCGAACAATGCACAGCCAATATGGTGTCTCCCGGGTATCAATAAAAATAGCCACCGTATGCCTTTGCATCAGGTTGATGGGCACACAGCGAAGCTATTGAAATTACATGAATTTTCACCCAAATCTACAGTTTTTGTAGACCTGTTTCAAGATTTTAAAGCGCAATATTTATACCGTGTCATTTTATTTACATAAATTAACGATTTATAGCGCATTGACCCTTTAAAAACGGAAATAGGTCGCCATTTTTATTTTATGAGTTGTTGATTGACTCACCATTTTATTTTTTAAGGAGACCTCAATGGCCAATGTTGGTTTATACCGCTCTAACCGCTCAAACATGATTGCAGGTGTAATGGGTGGTATTGCTGAACGTTTTGGTTGGAATGCAAATTTACTCCGCATTATTTTTGTGTTGGTATCCATTATGAGTGCCGCCTTCCCGGGTATTCTGGTGTACTTGGTACTGTGGCTGGTGATGCCGAAAAAGAAAGCTGAAATTGAACACGTGAATGGCTATCGCAATCCGGTACGTACCATTCATGAAGATCAGAACAGTTACCGTTAATCTTCATTTTTCTTGCACAGTTTAAAGCTACGGTGGCCCCCTATTACCGTAGCTTCTTTTTTCTGGCTTTAACTTTCCGTAGTTTTGCTGCGTAGCCAGATCAGACGCTGGTTCATGGCGGCAATCATATCGGCGCGGCTAATAATCCCGACCAGCTGCTGCTGTTCCACCACTGGAATATAGTTAAACGAACGTTCCACAAAATACGGGACCAGATCGGCAATACTCTGATGTGGTTTTACCGTCACCACCTTGCGGTTCATAATGTGTTTGACCTGATGCTGCCATGACATCCGCACATCAGTAGCATGTTTAAACCATTCCACCACTTCATACAGTGCCAATGTGCCGACCAGTTGCTGCTCGGCATTTACCACCGGCAAGCTCATTAAATTGACCTGCTTGAACTTGTCTAGCGCGAGCTGGATATCATCATCCTGCTGCAAGGTAATCACATCATGGGTCATGATATCTTCACAGCGCCATTCCTGCACGTTTTCATCCTGCATACGCGCATTGGCCTGATATTGCGCTTCCAGAATAATTTTCTGCAAGTCATATTCACTAATGTCCAGCAGCTCGGTCTGATGCTCCAGCACATGATGAATATCTTGCGGCTGAATGGTGACTTTCTGGGTCGGGGTCGGGTCTTGCGAACGCAGGTTCAGCTGGGCCTTGTGTGGATATTGCTTGCCAGTCAGTCGGTTAAACATCATTGCCACCAACAGCAATAACAGCGAATTTAACAGCACCGGATAAAAGATAAATAAATAGCCCAGTTCACTGACCGCCTCACCGCCCAATACTGCGGTAATCGCCACAGCACCACTCGGTGGATGCAGCGAATCGGTCGACATCATTAAAATAATAGATAAGGCCACCGCCACACTAAAGGCTTCGGTCAGATTCGGAATATACAGCGCACAAGTCACACCAATAATGCCGGCAATAGTATTGCCAATCACCATATTCCACGGCTGTGCCAGCGGACTGGCCGGCACCGCAAACAGCAATACTGACGACGCACCCATCGGCGCGATATACCAGGCATTAATATCGCCCAGAATCCATAAGCTGATCAGTGAAGATAAACTTAAGCCCAGCAAAGCACCCAATCCGCACAACAGACGTTCTTTCAGCGGCAGTAATTTGAAATTGGGTTTTAAGATTTCTAACCATTCAGATTGCGGATGAAACACGGGAATCCTTTGTGATTTTGGCGACGGCCGCCATTATAAAATGAAGCAGCTTATAAGATGTATTCATTCTATATCTTATAATTATGAATTTTTCTGTTGAGATGTATATCAGTATAGGCACACTGAATCATCCTCTTTTTAGAAAAAATTGATAAGCCCTTCATTTTAAAAACATCGTTTTTGCGTATACACCGTTCAGCGCAGATGATTGCGCTGTATACACCAGATGAAACCAATCTTTGAGAAAAATGACTGAAATGACAATGCTGGGTTTTCCCCGAATCCTACAGATCAAAATCCGTTTTTTGTGGATAGACAGATCAACCGAATGTCGGTTTCTCTACTGATTTTTCATGGCGATTTTTCGGTTAGGCTTCGCTTCCTGATCAAAGCGCCAGCATTGTATGGATAACCTTTGCTACCTCCCGCCAAAATCCTTATAATTGAGCACAATTTTTCTCTAATTTTAAGTGGATGACCATGAGTCGCGCCATATCGCATATTGATACTTTCCAAGGCTTAATTCTTGCCTTACAAAATTACTGGGCGGAGCAAGGCTGCGTCGTGTTGCAGCCTTACGACATGGAAATGGGTGCAGGAACATTCCACACTGCAACTTTCCTACGTGCATTAGGGCCTGAAACCTGGAATGCCGCTTATGTGCAACCTTCACGTCGTCCAAAAGATGGCCGTTATGGTGAAAACCCGAACCGTTTGCAACACTACTACCAGTTCCAGGTGGTATTAAAGCCAAACCCGGACAACATCCAGCAGCTGTATCTGGATTCTTTAAAAGCCATCGGGATTGATCCTTTGGTTCACGACATCCGTTTTGTCGAAGATAACTGGGAATCACCAACACTCGGTGCTTGGGGCTTAGGTTGGGAAGTTTGGCTGAATGGTATGGAAGTCACGCAATTCACTTATTTCCAGCAAGTCGGTGGTGTTGAATGTTATCCGGTCACCGGTGAAATCACTTACGGTTTAGAACGTCTGGCGATGTACCTGCAAGGTGTCGACTCAGTTTATGATTTGGTTTGGACTAAAGGTCAGTTCGGTACGGTCACCTATGGCGATGTGTTCCATCAAAACGAAGTGGAACAATCGACTTACAACTTCGAATATGCGCCAGTCGACAAACTGTTTGAACTGTTCGACTTCTATGAAGCAGAAGCCTCTCGTTTAATGGAAGCGAAACTGCCACTTCCTGCCTATGAGCAAGTGGTGAAAGCATCACACAGCTTTAACCTGCTTGATGCGCGTGGTGCGATTTCTGTGACTGAGCGTCAGCGTTATATTTTACGTGTCCGTACATTGGCGCGTGCCATTGCACAAAGCTACGTGGCCGCACGTGCAGAGCTTGGTTTCCCAATGGCAGAACCGCATTTACGTGATGAAGTTCTGGCACAGTTAAAAGCACAGGTTGAGGCGGAAGCCGCGCAAGCAGAAAAATCAGCGGAGAACAAATAATGTCTAAACATACTGTTTTATTTGAACTTGGCTGTGAAGAACTCCCACCAAAAAGCCTGAAAAAATTACGTGATGCATTACAGGCAGAAACGGTTAAAGGCTTAAAAGATGCAGGTCTGGCTTTCGATTCAATCGAAGCCTATGCTGCACCACGTCGTTTGGCACTTAAAATTGTCAATGTAGATGGCGCGCAAGCCGACACTCAAAAACGTTTTGACGGCCCTGCAAAACAAGCAGCGTTTGATGCTGAAGGCAATCCAACCAAAGCTTTAGAAGGCTTTATGCGTGGTCAAGGCATTACGGTTGATCAGGTTTCGACGTTCCAGGCCGGTAAAGTTGAAAAAGTGTGCTACTTAAAAGATGTCAAAGGCCAAAGCCTGGATGCGCTGTTACCGCAAATTTTACAAAATGCTTTGGACAACCTGCCAATCGCGAAACGCATGCGTTCTGCAGCAAGCCGTACTGAATTCGTACGTCCTGTAAAATGGGTAGTGTTGCTGAAAGACAACGATGTGGTTGATGCAACCATTCAAGATCATAAAGCTGGCAATGTGACGTATGGTCACCGCTTCCATGCACCTGAAGCGATTACGCTGGCCAATGCAGATGCATACTTAGATGCACTTCGTAGCGCTTATGTGGTTGCGTCTTTTGAAGAGCGTCAAGCCATCATCGACCAGCAAGTGAAAGCACTTGCTGATGAAGTGAATGCGATTGCGATTGTGCCTGCGGATCTTCGTGACGAAGTCACTGCACTGGTTGAATGGCCTGTTGCATTACGTGCCAGCTTCGAAGAACGCTTCCTTGCTGTTCCTCAAGAAGCTCTTATCACCACCATGCAGGACAACCAAAAGTACTTCTGCCTGGTGAATAGCGATAATAAACTGCAACCGTACTTCATTACGGTGTCAAACATCGAGTCGAAAGATCCGTCACAAATTATTGAAGGTAACGAGAAAGTCGTTCGTCCACGTTTGTCGGATGCTGAATTCTTCTTCCTGCAAGACCAAAAACAACCGCTTGCTTCTCGTAAAGAGAAATTGGCAAACATGGTCTTCCAAGCAGAATTGGGTACGCTTTGGAACAAATCTGAACGTATTGCCAAACTTGCTGTTGCGCTTGCGCCAATTACAGGTGCACATGCGGCTGACGCTGAAAAAGCTGCCCTGCTGGCAAAATGTGACTTAACCTCTGAGCTTGTGGGTGAATTCCCAGAACTTCAAGGCATCGCGGGAACTTACTATGCACGTCTTGAAGGCGAAAATGATGAAGTGGCTGAAGCACTTGGCGAGCAGTACTTGCCTAAATTTGCAGGTGATGTTTTACCGAAAACCAAAACAGGTACAACCATTGCGCTTGCAGACCGCTTAGATACGCTCACCGGTATTTTCGGTATTGGTCAAGCGCCTACAGGTTCGAAAGACCCGTTTGCCCTGCGTCGTTCTGCAATTGGTATCTTACGTCTAGTGACTGAAAACGAGCTTGATGTTTCAATCGAAGATTTGATCAAACTTGCTTTAGCTGCGTATGGCGATGTACTCAAAGATCACGATAAGACTTTAAACGATGCGGTTGCATTCCTTGAAGGTCGTTACCGTGCCAAATATGAAGACCAAGGTGTGGCTGTTGACGTGATTCAAGCCGTTCAAGCCTTGTCACCAAAATCACCGCTTGATTTTGACAAGCGTGTCAATGCGGTCAATCACTTCCGCGCATTGCCTGAAGCGGCTGCACTTGCTGCTGCGAATAAGCGTGTTGCCAATATTCTTGCCAAAGAAGCGGCACCAGCTGGTGAAGTGGTTGAAGCGAATCTGGTGGAAGATGCTGAAAAAGCATTGTTCGCTGAACTTGCAAAAATCACGCCTGTAGTTGAGCCATTATTCGCTGCTAAAGACTACACTGCTGCGCTCTCTGCACTTGCTGCACTGCGTGCGCCTGTAGATGCGTTCTTTGACGGTGTAATGGTGATGGCGGATGATGCTGAATTGAAAGCAAACCGTTTACGCTTGCTTGCTCAGCTTCGTAACTTATTTACGAAAGTGGCGGATATTTCGGTGCTTCAACACTAAAAACTAATTGGTTGTAAAATACACGAAACCCCGCTATAACATTAGCGGGGTTTTTTATTTTTATAAACAATATATTAGGGCTGATAATGAGTGTAATTATTAAAGAATTGGAGATTTTGAATTTTAGGTCATGTAAAGATACTCAGGTATGTTTAAAAAATTTCACCGCTCTAATTGGTTATAACAATGCGGGTAAATCAAATATTCTTTTGGCTATTAAATTTCTTTTAGAAGGCTTAAGTGTTAAATCTTTTAACTACTATGCAAATGCAAATAATTGTGAAGAACCCATAGAAGTAACAGCTCTCCTAACCAACATCAAAGATGACTTATTAAATTGGCTTTGTTGCACAAAGATTTCATAACTATATGATTTTAAAAGTTTTGATTGTTTTTTGATCCAAAATTAAATTTATTTAAATCAGATGCTTACATATTTATGCAACAAAGCCTATTAAATTTATTAGAAGAGGATCATGCAAATAAGCTTCGACCATTTATACAAAATGAAGAATTAAAAATTAAAAGAAGAACCTTCCTCGATAGAAATGAAAAACAGAAGATAGTTGCTACCTTATTTGATGGTAAGGAGTGGAAATCTATCCCTTCCGGTATTGAACAATCAATTATAAAAATTTTTCCAAAATTCATTCATATTGAAGCCATGACAGATGCTCATGAGGATTCAACAAAAAATAAAAGTGGGACAGCAATATCTAAACTTCTTGAACTGATTTCTTTAGAGATTCAAGAAAACTATCAACAAGATTTTATAACAAGTTTGGAATCTGTTTCTAATCTTTTATCACATGATGGAAGTAATAGAATTCCTGCATTGAGTAAAGTCGATACAGGTATAAATGAAATAATTAATGACTTTTTTCCAAATATATCGGTAAAGCTGCATTTCCCAACCCCAACCATCGAAGATATTTTTAAAAGTGGGACTTTGAAAATATTTGAAGATACACATACAGAAAGAGATTTTAATAATTTTGGGCACGGTACTCAGCGCTCAATCCAAATGGCTCTTATTAGATATTTGGCTGACTTACAGCAAAAGAATCCTAGCTCAAGAAGATCAAATACTATTATTTGTATTGATGAACCTGAACTCTATTTACATCCTACAACTATTGAACTTGTACGTGATGCATTAATGACTCTCAGTAATTCAGGTTACCAGATTTTATTTTCTACGCATTCCGCAAGTCTTTTGTCCTCTGAACATGCAATTAATGCTTTACAAATTCATAAATCTCCAGAGTTAGGCACACAAGCAAGAAAGCCTATTTCAAAAATTATCGAATCTCTTAATGCTAAGTATCCTAGTCATTTTTATGAAGTGTTTAAGTTAAATAATGCTTCTCAAATATTTTTTAGTGATGAAGTCCTTTTAGTAGAAGGAAAAACTGAGCTTAGAGTTCTTCCTAACATATATACTAAAATACATAAACGCCCTTTTCATCTCAAAAAACTATCTCTAGTTTCTGCTGATAGTAAAACCAGTCTTTTACCTATTCAAAAAGTTTTAGGTGCTCTTGGAATTCCTTCAAGAATTCTTACAGATCTTGATTTTATCGGTAATTGTAAGGATTGGGATCTAATTGATGATTCTAATGCTCATTATTTTGAAGAGTTTAGAAGTTTAGTAGAGAGAAATAAGGACTTACCTGATTTGAATATTTGTCAGGATCATGTCAAAGACTGTTCGTCCTTAAGACAAATCGGTGCAAAAAAGTTTAAAACTCTAGCTCAACTACCTGAAGCCAAACCCATACTAAAAAACATTCATAATTCTCTAAAAGTTAAAGGCATATACATATGGTGTACAGGAGATATTGAGGCTGTTTATGGTTTTAATTCTAAAAGAGAACAAGAATGGCGTAGATTTAATACTGCTCTTATAAATAATGAATCTATTGAAGAATTAGTAAGTGATTACGAACATTTGAGAGATGCTATAGAGTGGATTAGCTAAAAGTGGAGTAACTATAGGCATATCCCTATATATTTCATATACTCAACCTAACAACACTCAACAAGAAAGAAGCTTATGAAACTTAAAACTTTAATTTTATCTGGTCTAACTTGCCTTTCTCTGGGTGCATGTACCTCTGCGCCAGTCATTCCACAACTACAAGCAGGGGTATTACAAGAAGTCCAAAATCTTGAGGTCTATCCAGACACCACGCATAACTCGGCCAAACTGACCAAGTTTATTGATAAATGCGTGATTGAATTTAGAGGGCAGCTCAAAGCCGGCCGCTCAATTGAACAATGGGCATTTAAAGGCAACACCCTCATTTCAGCCGGTTCAGCTACCTTTGCCCAAGATGGCACCAGCACCGCCCATAATTTTGACCTGCATGATGCCACGGTACAGAAAAACTTCCTGACCCTGCGCGATCATTTCCATAAAGATGCACTGGCGCAATGTAACTAAAAATTCAAGCATCATGCCTGCAAAAGGTATGGTGCTTTTCCACATTTCCTAGAAAAAATAAAAATAACCCGAAAAATAAATAGATTTTTCATCATTCAAATTATATCTGCTATACCAACTGGTATAAGACTTCGCAGCCAATCCCCGGTTTACAAAAATGCCTGAATTGTTAAGCAGTTGTAGCAAGATTGTGGATGTTTTTGCATAAAGCATATCGGCGCATATTTTTCTCCTTAAGATAGGCACCGCTCACAGCATTGCGTCTGTGGCACACATGCAAGGAAAATCCTATGAAGAAAACTCTCACAACAATATTCATGAGCAGCGCCCTACTCGCGACATCTTCACTGTATGCCGCGCCAGCACTTCAGGCCAATGTCAACGCATCGGCAGCTGTGCAGACGCCACAGGCTGGTGGACTTTTAAATAATGTAGTGCAAGGTACGCAGCAGACCTTACACAGCGCAGGCGAGCATGTCGGTCAAGGATTACATAGCGTAAAAACCACGACCCAGAACACCTGGCAAAACACCAAACAGTTCAGCAATGAAAAAGCCGAAGCCGGCAAAGAAAAAGCCGCAGATTTAAAACAGGCGGCCTATGAACGCTCAAGCGAACTGAAACAGTCTGCCGCCAAGAAAGCCGCAGCAGCCCGTGAACATGCCGCAGACCGCACGGAAAAAACCAAAAACAGCCTGAAACAGAAATCGGCACAGGTACAATTGCACAGCAATGCGCAGGTTGATGTCGATACGCCTGTGGCCAAAGCCAAAGTCAGCAGCAAAACCCATACCGCAGTGGGCGCAGCACAATAATCAAAATGAGAGAACCAAGCCTGCAACCCTGTTGGCTTTTTTAATTTTGTGCTTGAGTTTCAAGATAATTCAGCAGATGCTCAGCACAGTAACAGGAATCTTCATGATTTCTTCATGCCTTCAGTTTAGGCTTAGGCTTTCCATTCTCTTTTAGCAGGGGGCATGATTATGCATAAAATGAAATCCGTATTGGCTGTTGGCCTTATGCTCATGGGCACTGCAGTCTGGGCACAAACCCCGCCAGCAGAAGCGAATAGCAGCACCAAGCTCCAAGCCCCGATTCAACCTTATGCCGATAATCCGAATTTACTGCATGTCTGGGCCTATAAAGCACAGCAAGGTGTTTTAAACGCGGCAGATCGGGTTGGTGAAGTGGCAGAAAAAGGTGTGCAAAAAGTACGGCCTTCGGTGCATCAGGCCTGGGAAAATACCAAGACCTTAACCAGCAACACCACGCAACAGGCCAACCAGAAAATTCAGGACACCAAAGAAGCTTTAGGCGGCGCACCACAACAGCCGGTACCCATTGTACAAGGCAGCTTGAGTCAGCCAGATACCGCTCAACCGGCGGCATCCGTACCTGCTGAAACCGGTTCAGGAGCCACCAGCTACGCCGTGACCGAACTTTAAGACGGAGTGAGCGAGAGCATCATCACTCGCCTTTTCATTCCACCCAAAAATACGGACCTGAATGCGTCCGTATTTTTTATTGCTTGATATCTGATTAATTGACCTGACGGATCGGTTGGCCCTGCTGAAATGCGATCACGTTTTCTACCATTTGCTGCACAATCCGCTGCCGCGCATCTACACTGCCCCATGCACTATGCGGGGTTAAAATTAAATTGGGAATGGCTGGGTCTAACAGGATATTGCCCTGCTTGGGTGGCTCGACACTCAGCACATCCATCGCCGCACCGGCAATTTGTCCGGACAGTAAGGCTTCGGCCAGCGCCGCTTCATTGACAATACCACCACGGGCACAGTTAATTAAAAACGCGCTATGTTTCATGGCGGCAAACTCAGCCGGCCCGATTAAATCCCGGGTATCTTCGGTCAGTGGACAATGCAGGCTTAAAAAATCCACCTGCGGTAACAGTTCGGTAAAAGGCACCCGCGACGCAGATTGTGGCCGGTTGGCGAGAGCAGCAATTTTGACCTGCATGCCGAAGGCTTCGGCCAGCTTGGCCACCGCCTGTCCCAATTCACCATAACCAACAATGCCCAGCATTTTTCCGGCCAGCTCGACAATTGGATAATCCAGCAGACAGAACTGGCGAGAACGCTGCCACTGGCCCTGTTGCACCGCCTGATGATAAGGCACAAAAGAAGTGGCCAGATTTAACATCAGCATTAAGGTATGCTGTGCTACTGCGGCCGTGCCATAACCCTGACAGTTACACACCACCACACCCTGGCGGCGTGCCTGCTCCAAATCGACATTATTGGTACCGGTGGCTGAAATTAGGATCAGTTTAAGCTGCGGGCATTGCTGTAATGTCGCGGCATCGAGCAAGACTTTATTGCTGATAATCACCTCGGCAGATTGCACCCGTGGCAGCAGCTCTGCAGGCGAAGTGGTTGGATACAGCGTTAACTGCTGCTGAAAGACAGCGTTTAAGTCTTCTAGCTGTAAATCATCCTGATCCAGCGAGGCAAAATCCAGAAATATGGCGTTCATGTGGTGCATCCTCTCATCATGGCGTGAGGGAATTAAAGCACACTTGCAACGCTGCGCGTCAGTTCAAAAATGGGATGCCCACAAAAAATGCCCATGAGTTCATGGGCGCTTGCTGTGATAATTGCGTAAAGAAAAGCGGATTTGCCGAATAACATAAATGGTTAAAGCCAATACCAATAACAGGCCACTGCCGAACACCATATAGGCTGAATAATGCACCGTTTGTGCCGAAGCAACGGACGGAACAGCCCAACCCAGCAGGCTCAGTACCACAACAGACAGAGGTCGAATGGTCATAACACTACCCTACTTTTATCCACTGGTTGTTTTATATCCACCTTCATCTTAGCCTGAATATAAAATAAAACAAGGACTTCGGGGTCAGTGCAGTTTTGGCTTACAGCACCACTTCGGGCTGGGTCACAAATTTGGCACTTTCCGGGCTATCATCGACAAATTCATTGCCGCCAAATTCATCACTACTTAAATTCAGCTGTTTATAACTCAGCACATAATAATCGCTGTATTTTTTAATCACGATGGGGTGCATACCGGCGCTGAGCTCATCCTGTTCCTGAAACAGTTTCATGACCTGACGATCATTCATGGCCACAATATAACGCTGGTCATTCAGCCAGATTTGTACCAGTCCATTGCCCTTGGCATAAATCGGAATCAGGAATTTATGGTTTAAGGCCACAGCACTGGCAGCATAGCTTTCGATCTTCTGGCTAATGACATTAAATACCAGCCCATGGCCAAAACAGTCCATCAGCTGGCGGCGGCTTTCCTGCGGCAGGTTAAACTGAATCCCGAGTTTATGCAGGTCATGCTGATCGACCTGTTTATTGCTGAGCAGCGAGCGAATCAGGTTCTGCTTGAGCTTGGCATCAAAAAAGCCGCTGTCCAGTTGCAGTTCGTTATTTTTCAGGATTTGCCCCAGCGCATGTTTGTGCCGTGGCAACAGGTTTTCAATCAGCTTGCGATAGTAGAACTTGCTGTTCTTTTTGACCTGACGCATCTTCTGGTAAAAATGTGCCGGATCAAAAGGATGGCTAAGAAAATCATTGAGCAAATCGGAACTGGCCAGCACCGCAATCGCATCATGTCCGGTAAACGGTAAATGCAGGGTCTGCAGCGAAGGCAGTACCGCCTGCAGTTTTAAATACTGGGCGCGGTCTTCGGCATAGTGCGGATCATAAATCACGATATATTCGCGCTCAGCCGAAACATCTTGGGGCTGAATACGCATGTCAGCATTGTGTTGCGGATGGAAGAACATATTGTAGCGCGTGTCCAGAATATCTTCCGGATCAATCGAATATTGCGGCACCAGTGCCACCACACGTTGCAAATCCAGCAGGTTGGAATATTTGATGGCCGCATAACCACCCATCGAACCGCCATAGCCAATACGCTGCTGAAACGGCGCAATGGTGGCGGCAATTTCATTCAGCATCGCGCGCATCGACTGTTCGGGAAACCAGGATTTCTCCTTTGGCATGATGCCAACCACATTATAGCCGTGTTTGCTCAATGACTTTTCAGCATTAATGGTCAGGCCTTTGGCGCGGGTAATTAAATCGCCAAAAGAAAAAATCAGCGCCTCTGAATGACCGGGCATCCAGATGACGCGGATATGATCGTCTTCAAAAATTATGTGTTTATCCATTCCCACACCAGAGCTGCACAGCCCTCTATCAAGATTCAAAATAACAAATAGACCGTATGCCGACGACTAAAAAGCGAATATGTTATTTTATAGATGCCCGGCAGATAAAAAAGCACAAAATATGACACAATTCCTCCATCCTGCAGCAGAACAAGGCTTTTCCACAGCCGCCAAACTTTATCAACAGGTCCGACCAAGTTATCCACAAGCGCTGGTTGCATGGTTAAAAAACCAGCTTAAATCTGATGCCGCACCGGTCTGTGTCGACCTAGGTGCCGGTACCGGTAAATTCCTGCCGATTCTGCAACAGCTTAGCCCGCATGTGATTGCTGTTGAGCCGGTGGCCGAAATGCTGGCACAACTACAGCAACACTATCCTGATGTGCAAAGCATTCAAGCCTATAGTCATGCCCTGCCGCTGCCTGATGCCAGTGTCGATGCCGTCTGCTGCGCGCAGTCCTTTCACTGGTTTGCCAATCTTGAAACCCTGAACGAAATTTACCGGGTGCTGAAACCGGGTGGCCAGCTGTTGCTGATCTGGAATCAGCGTGACACCAGCATCGACTGGGTCAAGGCACTGGCCGACCATATAGCACCGCTGGAAGGCGATACCCCGCGTTTTCATAGCGGCCAATGGCGACAGGTCTTTTCGGCTGCGACCGGCTTTAACGCTAACGCAGAAGCTACTTTTCAGCAATGGCAAAGCGGTACAGTTGAACAGGTGGTGTCAAAACGCCTGCTTTCTACCAGTTTTATTGCCGCGCTGCCTGAACACCAGCAACAGCAGCTGAAACAGCAGTTCGAGCAGATGGTGCTGCAATATACAGGCAAACAGCCGCAGCAACAAATTGACTTTCCCTACCTGACCCATGTGTATAGCTTTACAAAAATTACAGAACAATAAGGATGAACCTGTCATGTCCAATCTGATTAAACCTTTATCTCTGGCCTGTCTGCTTGGCAGTGCACTGCTGCTGAGTGCCTGCGAGCGCAATCCATCACCAGAACCGAAGCAGGAATTAAGCGCCGAAGATCAGGTGCTGCAGGAACTGAAAAGTGAGCCGGTACGCACTTTCCCAAAAACCGAGCAGGACTTGCATGACCTGCAGCTACTAACCGACTATGAACAGCGCTTTGGCCAGATGAGTGAGGAAATGGAAGCCGAACTGATGCAGATGCAGCAGCAAGGCACGCTGGATGATGGCTTTGCACGAAGCCGGCAAGGTGACAATATCCAGTCGGCACTGAATATGCTGAAAGCGCTGGATTTAAAGACCGAACAGGGCCGCTATATCCAGGGCCTGATGTATGAATATTGGGATCATCAGGCTCAGCTGCATGCCCAGCAACCAGCTTCAGCTGCATCGGAGAGTGCACCAGACAGCGTTAAAGGTCTGGGGAAATTTATTCATGCCCAAGAGCAATTAGAACACTGGCGCGACCAGTATCCACAGCTCGAGCATTAAATGATATGCACAACCTCAGGGCCCTAAATAGCCCTGATTTTTTACAGGCAGGATGTCTGTGAGTTTTACTGCCCTGTAGCGAGATAGGCATGTACACCTTCCCCAGCTGCCCGTCCGGTGGCAAAACAGGCCGTGAGCAAATAGCCGCCGGTGGGTGCATCCCAGTCCAGCATTTCACCGCAGCAAAATACTGCCGGATGATCCTTCAGCTGTAACTGCGGGCTGAAGGCACTGCGTTTGATTCCGCCGGCACAGCTAATCGCTTCTTCAATCGGGCGAAAACCCGTTAATTCAATCCGTAGCTGTTTGATCTGTGCCGCCAGTGCCTCCGGCTGATGCCATAAGCTTTTATCGACCAGTTCACGCAGCAGACTGCTTTTGGCTGCATCTAAACCGGCTTTACGCCAGACATTGCTAAGTGACTGCTTTTTACTGGGGTGTAATTTTTTGGCCAGCTGCGCCTGGGACTGCTCGGGCAGTAAATCCAGAAACAGCACCATGCGCTGCTGCTGTTTCAGCTGTGCACGTAAGGCCCGGCCCTGCTTATAAATCAGGCCGCCTTCCAGTCCATAATGGGTCAGGACAATATCGCCGATACTGCGCGTATGCGGTTCTACCCAGGCCTCAACCCGTTTTAAAGGCTGACCAAACACTGGCTGCATAAAGCTGGACCACGGATATTCCACCCCGGCATTGCTGGCCTGAAATGGTTCAATCTGCTCTGGACGGAGCCAGTCCTGCCAGGCACCATCACTGCCTAATTGCGACCACGACAGCGCACCACAAGCCAGCACAATCGCATCAAATGCTTCACTGCGCAGTTGCCCATGTTTTAAGTCCAGAATCTGCAGCTGTTGCTGCTCAAGGCCTTTGACCTGCTGGCGGTAATGAAACTGCACCCCATTATCCGCCAGTCGTTTTAACCAGGCCCGTAATAGCGGTGCAGCTTTCATCTCCACCGGAAATATCCGCCCGGATGAACCGACATAAGAGCGAATGCCCAAGCCTGCCATCCAGTCCTGAATCCAGCCAGCATCCCAGCGCTGAATCCACGGCGCCAGCCAGTCGGCCTGATCATAACGCTGAATAAACTGCGGCACTGCTTCGGCATGGGAAATATTTAACCCGGTTTTTCCGGCCATTAAAAACTTGCGTGCTGCCGAAGGCTTCTGCTCATAGACATGCAGGTTATAGCCATACTGGCTGAGCACCTCAGCCGCCATCAAGCCGGCCGGGCCTGCCCCGATAATGGCAATCCGCTTGGACATGCTTATTCTTCCACTGCCTGCGCTGGCGACTGGCCCTGAAGCGGCTGAAAATCGTCAAAACGGGTACGATACCCTTCCGGTTTGCGAATAATCAGTTGCTGGCACAATTCACCGCGCTGCAAATATTTAATTTCAAAATGGGTCCGGGCAGAATCGGCGGCAATCCGCTGTTTCTCAAACGGTAGTTTCCATAGCGCCAATAATTGCTGTTCAGCTTCGGCAATATATTCAGGGATATTACTGGCCAGGGTAATCTGTCCATTCGGTTGCAAACGTGACAGCAAAAACTCAAAAAATGGCATGTTCAGCCAGCGCTGGGCCGGATTATGCGGCTCCGGATTCGGATATAAAATAAAGCACTGCTCGACTTGCGCCGGATATAGCGCATGTACAATCCACGGTAAGGCATCGGCATGGACTGGCTGCAGATTGGCATGCGGTTCTAATCCATGCTGCTTTTGCATGGCCAGAAACTTTTCCCGGGTGCGCTCAATCGCATACAGGGTTTGCTCAGGATGTTGCCCACTGAACAACAGCGCGTGCTTGCCTTTGCCTGCACCAATTTCGATACAGACAGGAGTATTGGCAATGGCTTGAAAGTCACGCGGAGCATGCATACGCTGGGCTTGAAATTGACGAATGGGCATAATCAGATCAAACTTATAAAAAACCGCACAAGTCTATCAAGTGCAGCTGTTTTTGCCTAATCTAATCCGGGATTTTATCAGGAGACCCGCATGCCACGTACATTCCCTTGCCCACGTTGTGGTGAACCTTCTGTCTGGGAAGGCAATGAATTTCGCCCTTTCTGTTCCGAGCGTTGCAAGCTGATTGATTTGGGCGCCTGGGCCAGTGATGAATATCGCCTGCCGACTCAGGATGCACCCTCGGTAGATAACCCGGAAGACTAAAACCGGTTACGCGGTTTTACAAAAAGCCGCTTTTACTGGAAAGGTGTAATAAAAATCCTACACATTTAAAACTTCTTTGCGCAAACAGCGCACACATTTAAAAATTTTACTGCAAAACGTTACCCTATTCGCATTCGGTTCTTTTTTAAATGGCCTCGAGATTCTAATTATCGAGCCCTGTATGCCCACGCTCCTGAAAATTCTTTTTTTCGCCTTTCTGCTTGCCGCAATCTTAATGCTGGCGGTCGGTTTATATAGTCAGGATACGCTGCTGATTGGGGTGGCGGTATTATTTGCCTTAATGGCCTGGCTGGTGGGCATGGAAGCGAAAAAACAGCTGAATGACCCGTTTCGCAAATAAATGGCAATCAAAACGGCGCAATAAAAAAGTCAGCACTGTGCTGACTTTGGTTAGGGTGAAATTTGCAGATTAACCGGCCTGCCCCGCCACAAAAGGATTGTGCTGTTTTTCAAAACCAATGGTACTGATCGGACCATGCCCTGAAATAAACTGGGTTTCATCGGGCAGGCTAAAACATTCACGCTGGATTGAATCCAGTAATTGCTGATGATTCCCTCGCGGGAAATCTGTCCGGCCAATCGAGCCTTTAAACAGCACATCACCGGTCCAGAGCAAACCGTAATTGGCATTATAGAACATCACATGACCTGGGGTATGTCCCGGCGCAAAACGCACTTCAAACTGTTCATTGCCCAGCTGCAGCTGCTCACCACCTTCCAGCCACTGATCCACCTCGACCTTTTCAGGAATCGGGAAACCATAACGCGCCGATACTTCCTGAATCATATCCAGCCAGAATGCATCTTCCTTATGCGGGCCAATGACCGGCACATCCCAGCGTTTTTTTAAGGCGCCGACAGCACCGGCATGATCCAGATGACCATGAGTTAACCATAAGGCTTTCACAGTTAAGCCCAGTGCTTCAACTTCTGCCTGCAGCTTGTCCGGTTCGCCGCCCGCATCAATCAAAATGGCGTCTTTGCTTTCTGCATCCCAGACGATGGAACAGTTTTGGGCAAATGCCGTGACCGGCACAATTTTGACTTGTAACATGGGTTAAGCGTCCTGTTGAAAATGGGCAAAAGTCTGTTTCAGCGCATCCAGATTAGCCTGAAGCAAGGCATTCAGCAATTGTAAATGATCGTCCCGCTGGTTGAGCGCCGGAATATAGGCATAGTGTTCCCCGCCCGCCTGCTGAAAAATCTCGGCATTTTGTATCGCCAGTTCTTCCAGGGTTTCCAGACAGTCGGCAGAAAATGCCGGACTCATGATTTGAACCGATTTGACCCCCTGCTTGCCCCATTCTTCGAGCAGCACATCGGTATAGGGCTTGACCCATTCCTGCTTGCCAAAACGTGACTGGAAGCTGATCGCCCACTGATCCTCATTTAAACCCAGCGCCTGTGCCACCAGTTGAGCGGTTGTGCGACTGCGCTCGGCATACGGGTCGCCTTTATCGGCATAGGGCTGTGGAATACCGTGAAATGACATCAGCAGTTTTTCCGCCGGACCATGCTCGGCCTGAAATTCGCGCACACTCTGCGCCAAAGCCTGAATATACAAAGGATGCTGATAATAATCGCGGATAATGCTCAGCCCCGGCAAATTGCGCTGCTGCGGAATCCATTTGGCTATAGCATCATATAGCGGCGCGGTAGAAGTTGCGGAATATTGAGGGAATAGTGGCAGGACAAGGAGATGATCTTGCGGCTGCTGGGCCAGCTTTGCCAGCAAAGCGTCGATGCCCGGGTTGCCATAGGTCATGGCTGGCACAATATTCAGCTCAAATTCCGGGTAGAGCGGAGTTAAGGTCTGTCTGATGGCATCAACCTGCGCCTGCAAAATTTCGCGCATAGGCGAATCCTGATTCCAGACCATGGCATAAGCATGTGCCACGCGTTTGGGGCGAAACGGTAAAATAAACAGCCTTAAAATGATTTGCCACAGCAGTTTGGGAATTTCAATCACCCGCTGATCAGACAGGAACTGTTTCAGAAAACGTCGTACCGCGGGCACAGTCGGTGCATCCGGTGTGCCCAAATTGGCCAGAATAATGGTGATTTTCGGTTTCGCAACAACAGACATTAGGCTCTCAGGAATCATCAGGGAACGCGTTTACTTTAACAGCTTTCCCGTCTGTTACTAAATGAATTAATACGTCGATTTATATTGAAAAACACGATCATTATCAAGCAGGTTACTGTCCAGCAACTTCTGCCCTTTGGCTGTAGTCTGCCATAGCATACGCTGGCGTTCATCCCGGCCGGCCTGCACAATCCAGTCATTCTGGCGCATCTGCATTTTAATGGTATGCAAGGCACGAATATTGATTTGCGCCCGTGCCACCGCATGCGCCCGTGGCATTTCACGCCGCGCATCAGTCAGGCCGGTATCATTTAAATATTCATTCATGCGTTTGGAAAAATATTCTTCCGGGGTCGGATGAATAAAGGTCGAGCCTAAAATACTGAACAGCTGCGCCCAGGTCAGCTGTTTTTGTACTTTCAGTTCTTTAAAATTACCATCCTGATAGGCATGCATCCGGTATTCAAACTGGAAAGCTTCATGCATGGATACTTTGGGCAGGCTTAAGAATGGATCGGCTTCGGTCTTGCCAAGTTCATTTTTTAACTGGGCCACTTTGGCCTGTAGCTGCTCGATTTCATCATGCAGGGCCTGGGTATTTTGCGGACGCACCCAGCCCACCACCGGATAACGCTCCAGCATTTGCGGCATATTAAAGCGTACCGCCAGCTCCAGATCACGCAAGCTGCGATAGCAAAACACCTGATCGACTTCCTGCTGTAACAGGCGACGGAATTCTTTAAATTTTTCCCGCAGTTCAGGTTTGGCATCCTGCAAGCTGGCATCACGTGAATCCGGGTCTTCATGCATAAACACAATCATCGGTTTCTGCTTGGTGACCGCGTAAATATATTCCAGATGCATATAGCCCACACCCGATACCGACTGCTCGCCATACTGGCTGCCCAATAACAGCACCACATAATCGCAGTCATCAATCTGACGACGGGCAAATGCCGTACTCAATGGCGTACGCTGCTCCAAGCCCCAGGAAAAGAAGCCCATTCCCACCAAGGTCTGTGTCAATACCATGCGTTCCGGCTGCATCTCTGAACCGGACGTAGAGATAAATACCTGATAGCGTTTATCGAGCATTGGCTCTCCTTCCTTCCCTCAATAGCTGAAGCGCCCAATGGGCATCAGTATTGTTCCCCAATCAAAAAATAAGTCATGCTGAAGCAATCATGTTGCTTTCTTTATGGAGCTGGCTTAGCGTGGCAGATTGGAAATTTTCCAGCGGATCTGCTCAGGCATCAGACGCCCGACAATCGGTTGTAAATGTTCAGCATTTTGACCGCTGACATAACAATGAATCTGCACCTGATCGGCTCGGCTCTGTTCAAATAATAACTCATTTTTCGTTAAAATGCGGGAAGTTTGACGCGCAACGGCAGTTCCTGAGTCAATTAATGTCAATTTCTGACCAAAAATAGACTGAATCGCAGTTTTTAAGAAGGGATAATGGGTACACCCCAGCACCAGATGATCTGCGCCAGCATCCACCACTGGCTGTAACAGTTCACTTAAAGTAGTTAAACAGGCAGCACTCATTTGCGCTCCGCTTTCCACAAAAGGCACCAGCTCAAGCGAGGTTAAAGGAATCACTTTGACCTCGGCCGGCAAGGCAAAACGCTGAATCACGTCTTTAATTAGCTGGCCACGAAAGGTCGCCGGTGTCGCCAGCACAGCCACGGTTTTGGTTTTGCTCTGCAGTACCGCCGGTTTTAAGGCTGGGACCAAACCAACAATCGGGAAATCTTCCCCATAATGCGCACGCAGATAATCCAGGCTAAAGGCCGAAGCAGTATTGCAGGCCACCACTGCAATTTTACAGCCCTGCCGATACAGCCACTCGATAGCCTGAGCGGTCAGTTCGCGAATTTCCTGATCATCACGCGGACCATAAGGCACATGCGCCGTGTCGGCATAATAAACAATCTGTTCATTGGGCAAATGCTGGGCAATTTCCAGCGCCACCGACAAGCCGCCAATGCCTGAATCAAAAATCCCGATTGGCGCATCCGCCTGCGCTCTGGTCATAGGGTGCAACAAAGGAGCAAGGGGATGAATGGCGGTCATGGCAGCGGAATGAGCAGTTTGAAATAGGATGGCTCAAGCTTAAACCTCAGGTGCCTAATTGCAATAGCAAATCACCACTTTTCAGGCTTAAAATTGCATCGCCCTCGGCATTTTCCTGCAAGCTGCCCAGCTCGACCAGATGAAAAAAAGCCGCGCGCTGGATCAGGGCATTTAGGCCAAAACGCACATGCACATAGGGACGCAACTCCCCTTCATATTCACGCATAAAGATCGGATGCTGCTCATCGACAATCACCAGGTCCTGGGTGGTAGTGGTCAGTTGCAGATAGGTCTTGCCTTCAATATCAACTTGATCTACCTGATTGACAAATAAAGGCTCATCTTCCACCTCAATTTCAATCTGCTCGACCGGGGTTTTTAAATAGAACGTGTGACCTTCTTTCCAGAGTACGGTAGAAAACAGCTCAATTAATGACTGGCGCTTCACCAATTGACCTTCGTGCCACCATTCTCCATTGGCTTTTACCGTTAAATCCATTTTGCCACAATGCTTTGGATGCCATTGCTCCAAAGGGGGAATTGACCTTTTGTGACCGGGCTGTGCATCTTTTAAGTATTGCGCAATGCCCATTAAATTTTTATCATCAGAAAATGCTACTTTTTTCGTCGGATTTGGTTCATTGTGCTCATTGTTCATCATTGAATACCCTGCTGACGGAAAAATAATATGATTCAGCCAATTGGCTAGACCAAGGTTTAAAACTATACTAGCCCACAATATAAAAGACACGATAGCAAATTTGTGTCTAGGAACTAAGAACACTCATGGCAGCACCGGATTCTGAGATGACGGTTGCCACCTTCTAGTATTATGAGGAGTCCTACATGGAACACATCGAACGTGAATCGATGGAGTTTGACGTAGTTATCGTAGGTGCTGGCCCTGCGGGTCTGTCTGCGGCGATTAAAATCCGTCAACTTGCAATTGAAAATAACCTGAATGATCTGTCCGTTTGTGTCGTAGAAAAAGGCTCCGAAGTCGGTGCGCACATCTTGTCAGGTGCGGTGCTGGAACCACGTGCCATCAATGAGCTGTTCCCGAACTGGAAAGAAGAAGGTGCACCGTTAAATGTACCGGTGACAGAAGATAAAACGTTCTTCCTGCTGTCTGAAACCACTTCGAAAGAAGCACCACACTGGATGGTGCCAAAAACCATGCACAACGATGGCAACTATGTCATTTCACTGGGCAACGTGGTGCGCTGGTTAGGCCAGAAAGCCGAAGAACTGGAAGTGTCTATTTTCCCGGGCTTTGCGGCGTCTGAAATTCTGTACCATGAAGATGGCACAGTAAAAGGCATTCAAACCGGTGATATGGGCATTGGTAAAGATGGTGAACCGACCCACAACTTTGCCCCAGGTTATGAACTGCATGCCAAATACACCCTGTTTGCTGAAGGCTGTCGTGGTCACTTAGGCAAACGCCTGATCCAGAAATTTAATCTGGACAAAGATGCCGACCCTCAACACTACGGTATCGGCATTAAAGAGCTGTGGGAAATTGATCCGGCCAAACATAAACCAGGTCTGGTGATGCACGGTGCTGGCTGGCCATTGTCTGAAACCGGTTCTTCCGGCGGCTGGTGGCTCTACCACGCGGAAAACAACCAGGTCACGCTGGGGATGATCGTCGATCTGTCTTATGAAAATCCGCATATGTATCCATTTATGGAAATGCAGCGCTGGAAGACTCATCCTCTGATTAAGCAATACTTGGAAGGCGGTAAGCGTATTTCTTATGGTGCGCGTGCCGTAACCAAAGGTGGCTTTAACTCGCTGCCTAAATTCACTTTCCCGGGTGGTTCTTTAATTGGTGATGATGCAGGCTTCCTGAACTTTGCCAAAATCAAAGGCTCTCATACCGCAATGAAATCCGGCATGCTCTGTGGTGAGGCAGTCTTTGAAGCGATTGCTGCTGGTGTCGAAAAAGGTGGTGACTTGGCGATTGCCCGCGTGACTGAGGGTGAAGATTTCTTTGTAAAAGAATTAACCTCTTACACTGAGAAGTTCAACAACAGCTGGCTAAAAGAAGAGCTTTACAACGCGCGTAACTTTGGCCCGGCAATGCACAAGTTTGGTCAATGGTTTGGTGGTGCGTTTAACTTTATCGACCAGAACATCTTTAAAGTGCCATTTACCCTGCATGACTTGGTGCCTGACTTCAGCGCACTGAAAACCGTAGATGCGGTAAGATTTAAGCCGAACTATCCAAAACCGGATGGCAAGCTGACCTTTGACCGTTTGTCTTCGGTGTTTGTATCCAATACCGTACACGAAGAAAACCAGCCAGCGCACCTGAAACTAACCAATGCCTCGATTCCGGTCGATGTGAACTTGCCTAAATGGGATGAGCCGGCACAGCGTTACTGCCCTGCGGGTGTATATGAAATTATGGAAAATGATGATGGTTCCAAGCGCTTCCAGATTAACGCAGCCAACTGCGTACACTGCAAGACCTGTGACATTAAAGATCCATCACAGAACATCACCTGGGTAACACCGGAAGGTGGTGGTGGTCCAAACTATCCAAATATGTAATCTCGATTGAGATCAAAATAAACCCGCGTAAGCGGGTTTATTTTTTCTTTCTTAGATAAATCTAACTCAATACTTATAGCTATTTTTATTTTTGTTATTTTAGTAAAAATATATACTAAAGTTATAGTAAGCCGTTCATGACTGAGTTTATTCTTCCCCATCAAACTGCCAATACACATCCCCCCAATCACTTTCAAAATCAGGGAAAGTATCTCCGTGTTTAAAATATTGGCGTGAGTTTTCTTTGGCAAATGTATACCAGTAACCTGCGTGTGGGCAGGGTTCTCCAGCGAGTACAATATCAATTCTTTCTGGTTCTTGAGCTTCGACTTCCACTCGTTTTAATTCAGGCCATGTACTGTCTTTATCAAATCGAGCAATCCATTGTTTCGCACTTACTACATCAAAACGTGGGTTTGGATCATCTGACCATGCATCTAAGGTCGTAAGTTTTAAGTTATCACAACGTATCGGTTTAATTAGCTCATTTGCCAATACCAATAGATCAGGGACACCTTCTTCAACTGGATAAAGTGAGAGCTCGCCCAAACGGATCCATAGACTATATAGATTAGGATTTTCTGAATCCTCTATTTTAGTTATTTCAATACGTGGATCATTGAGTTTTTCGCGAATTTGCTCTTCACTTAAACCTAACTTTTCTAGCCAATAGGGCGAAAGTAAAAAACACCATGTTGGGGTACGAATTCCTCCACCTAAAGCGTCACGATCTTCTGAGACAAACATATTTTCATGAGAAAACTCCATCCCAGGATGATCTATATCGAGCCCGTAAAAATAATCCGTAAAAGTCCGCTCAACTGTTTCAAACTCTGGAGATACAAATGCAAATTGCCCTGTATTTCCTATTTCATAGCCACTATAGGCTTGAATTGGGTTAAGCTTTTCTAGACACTGCTTAACAAAATGATGCCACCTAACTGGATTAGATCTATACCATTTATCACCAAAGGTTAATTTAATACTAGAATAACGTTCATTTGAGTCTCTAATTTTAGCGCCTAAGGCCCAACGTGCACTTTGATTAGGAGATTCTGCAGATGTTGCACCAATATAGTAAATAAAATGTTTTTTATAAACCGTTGTCATTTCCGTTAACATTTCGTTACGACTTCTAATCCACTTATTAGCCTTTTTCCATACTTCAGTATCACTCCTAAACCTTAATTGAAAAGGCTTATCTATAATAGAATTTTCAAATTCGATATAAATAGCCACAACTTTATTTAATATTTCTACACAATCTTTATTACAAATATAAAAAGTAACACAAGGACAAACACCAAATTCTTGGTTTTCCTCCCCATAAAGAATTGAAGTATCTTGAGGAATATCCCGAACTAACTCCTCTATTTCTTGTTTACTTAAATAGAGTTGTGATGTACTCATTATATTAATTTCCTCTTCTACCTCTTGTATTCCCTTGAGTTTAAGCTTTACTTTGATCCTTTGACGTAGCATCTCCATGTTAACGAAAAATTGAAAATTATTGTTTTTATTCGCAGATGGCTTTGTTGCATAAATATGTAAGCATCTGATTTAAATAAATTTAATTTTGGATCAAAAAATAATCAAAACTTTTAAAATCATATAGTTATGAAATCTTTGTGCAACAAAGCCGGTGTTTTCTAAACTTTTACTGATCTGACTCTCACCATATTCTAAGCGTCTTCTACCACCAACGCCTGTAAAACCGCCCGAAAGGTCATGATCTTGCACTTTAGCTATTATTTTATCAACTTTGCTCAGCTCCCCATTAAATGGGGTTCCAACCCCAGAAACATAAATAGGATGATTTAACTTCACTGGCGACTTTGTACGCTCAATTTCGAATAAACTATAAGATTGTGCATTTCGCCATAACTTTGCTGGGTTGGCGAGCTTTCCTTTATCTTGGTCTGCTTCTAAATTGTTTCCTGTCCCATCAAAAAAAACAGAAATATTAACTACATCCGCACAATCTTGCTTGGCTTGTGGATGCAGATTACTGACATCTTGATTGCTATTTTTTATTTTTTGTAATTGAGAAACCATATTCTTACCTTTTTATTTTTTATCATTCTCATTTAATTCATCAATTAATTCTGATCTTACTTCTAATCCCTTTTTTGTAGCATCAGGCATATTCCGCCCTTCAGTCAGTGTGATTTCAACCGTATCATCTGGATAAAGGTGCACTGCTAAATAGCTTTTTCCTTTTAAGTCCTCTTTGGTCAGATAAGGAACATTTTTTGCAACGTGTTGTTTACGAATATTTGTTTGTCCCCATGTAACATATTGTGGTCCAGTAATAATCGCAGATCGTTTAGTGGCTGCCCCAAAGCCTCCTCCAACCTCCTCGCCATTCACTCGTACAATATATGGTCTATAACTTGGATCATAGCCAAATGATGTGGTCGTTAGAACATAGGTTTTACCGGAACCTGAACTGCAACCAACCAAACCTAAAGCCAAGCCTACTGGCAGCATCACAATTTTTTTAAATATATTCATCACATCACCTGTCGCGACTCCAACTTCTTTTCGAACGGCTTCGAAAAGTTAATATTGATTTGATTTTCACCATATCTTATCCGTCTTACACCACCTGTAAGCTCATAATCTTGCACTGTGGCTATTCTTTTTTCGACTATATTTAGCTCACGATTAAATGAGGTTCCGACACCAGATACATAAATAGGATGACTAACTTGAATCCCCATCAGCACAGTCTTGTTTTTTTGTGGACCAAGATTATCTACATCTTGAT
This sequence comes from Acinetobacter sp. YH01025, assembly GCF_013420185.1. Lineage (NCBI taxonomy): Bacteria > Pseudomonadati > Pseudomonadota > Gammaproteobacteria > Moraxellales > Moraxellaceae > Acinetobacter > Acinetobacter sp. YH01025. The sequence continues at coordinate 121,814 of NZ_VOYR01000009.1, forward strand.
TTGTATTCTTAACTTTTTATATTACTTATCATAGGACACCACTATTTATTATTTTTCTCTTTTCGTAGTTTATTTCTCCATTCTAGCCCTTTCTGTGTAGCATTAGGCATGCTTTCAGAATCTGTAAGTGTAATTTCAACACTATCATCCGGATAGAGATGCACTGCTAAATAACTTTTTCCTTTTAAATCCTCTTTGGTTAAATAAGGAATATTTTTTGCAACGTGTTGTTTACGAATATTTGTTTGCCCCCATGTAACATATTGTGGTCCTGTAATAACTGCCGATCTTTTCGTACCGCCACTACCAATTAACTCTTCATTTAACAAAACATCATATGTGCGATAACTTGGATCATAATTAAAGGAGGTTGTCGTAAGTATATAAGTTTTACTTGAGCCTGCACTGCAACCAACCAAACCTAAAGCCAAGCCTACTGGCAGCATCACAATTTTTTTAAATATATTCATCACATCACCTATAATTTTTAATTTACTTAAAGAATATTCCTAACTTCACGTTTCTTTGATGCCAAATTAATTGTGTTAGCATAAAGTTATGTTTTATGAGTTTATTCGTTTTCGTCAACTAAACTCTCTAAGTCTTCCATCGCCTGATCCATTGTCATCATCTTATTTTTCACTTTTAGCAGCACACTTTGAAGCAGCTCTTCTTGCTCGAAAGTATTTTTATATATCAACGTTAGACAAATAAAATTTAAAATATCCCGAGTACCTTCCAAACCATATTCACGTGCTAATGCTATTTTTTCCACAACATACTGGTAAAGTTCCCATTCATTAAAGCCCTCAACTTTAAGTGATGTGCTGAAAAAGCTACCGACACACAAAGTGACCCAAATTGAAGAATTGCTGCCGCACTGCTGGAAACCTGAATCGAATTAAAAATTGGTATGGGATTCAGCGGACGCTTACTTTGGATCGAACCAAATGGCAATATTCCCACGATTAATGAGAGCTCGGTTATATGCGGGCCAATTGGTTGTGCGGTAGATTTTGTGTGTAGGCTTCTTCATTTGGAAATTATATTGCCGAAGGAGTCCTTAAGAATAGCTTTGTGCAACAAAGCCTAAAATAATTAAAATTTACATTTTGATATTTTTAAATAGAAAATTTAATTATACTTTCTAAACCTTGTTCGCTTTACAGAAAAAATTAGAACATTCAAGCTATCACCTATTTACTTTAAAATTAATAATATAGTTCCTAATAGAAGTAAACAAAATGCTGAAATAATTATATTCTTTACGACAGAATTATACCATTGCCCATGTTTTTTTAATAATAAGTTAAGATTTTTATCATTAAGATTAGGAGCTAAAGGAAATAGCCCTTTTGAGAAAACAGTGTCTCGTTTTAATATTTTTAATTCTCTAAACCTTGCAGCTGCAATAATTGCTGTTGTTGTCTCTATCAAAAAAAAATTAGTTAAATCTAATTTTTTAAAATACTTAGGATTGCCAAACAATAATTCTGAGATAGAACCTAGATTTTTTTTAACGTATGCATAGCTTTTGAAACTTGTTATCAATGAGATTGAAAGCCAAAGAGCACCTGTAAGAGCAAATATTATCTCCAAAGTTTTTTCAAACATTTTAATCTATCATCCAATTTATACTACGATCAGCACCATTTCCTATAGTTTCACCGATTTTACCGCCAATAATACCTCCTCCTAATCCACCTAAAACAGCACAAGCCCCTATAACAACTAGTCCAATACCACCAGTCCCTACACCAATTACTAAAGCAGCAGCACCACCGATAGCAGCTCCTTTTGTTCCTCCATATATACTTCCTCCTACTTTCAAAGGCTCAACCAATACAGCTTTTCTAATTTGCTTAGCATCTCCTGTTTCTGCGGATTTGTAAATATTATAGCCACCTTCACCAATACTCATACCAATCATCAAATTACCGCCCCACCTCAGATTTTTACTGATGCGACCTACCTCATTCATATTTTTCAAATATCCAGGTATGCCCCCTTGATAGTTAGCCCCTTTAACAAAAGCTGTATTTTTTAATTGGCGTCGTAAGTTATTGGTCTTAATTCCTGTGTCCCATTGAAATATATTTTTTGAAATCCTATTTTCAAAGTCTTTAAAAAGTGGTGCGTTGGCAGCTTGAAATTTTGCAAAATGTTTATCATTTGATAGACGTGATTTTTTTTCATGTTCAGCTACATAATTCTTCACAATTTGAGAGTATGAACCTAAAGTTTTATTTTTAGCTTCTTCAACGAAAAGTATTGAGCCATCCACAACGTTTTTTGCAGTTGTATAGATTGAGCCAATCATACGGCTTTGTTGCACAAAGATTTCATAACTATATGATTTTAAAAGTTTTGATTATTTTTTGATCCAAAATTAAATTTATTTAAATCAGATGCTTACATATTTATGCAACAAAGCCTAAACTATCTAAAAAAAGACCATAGTTATTTCGCATGGTCTCAAAAAATTCTAACGAGCTAAATTCTTCTAATAAATATACAGCTTTAGGATTTACGCTATAACACATATTTACTTCTTATTCGTCACTTCTAAATACCAAATCGTTTCACCCCAACTATTATTCTCAAACTCAGGAAATACTTCTCCCTGTTCAAAATAACGGGATTGCAATTGATTTGCAGGGCTCCACCAATTACCTGTCTGTTGACAAGTCTGCCCAGCAAAACCTTTTAAATTTTCAGCTTGAATAGTCTCAGATGACCCACCCTCGTCTGCAATTCGTTCAACCAATACCCATTCCGTATCTTCCTCATGATCATATTGTGGGCAATCTGGATCAAGTCCCACTAATGCTTCTATCGCATCATGCCCTTTAAGCAGCAGCTGTGCACTTGCTTCCTGTATTTCAGGAATGTAAATACCATCCTGTGGCACAGTTTCGCCTGTTTTTACCGTAACATTTTGGTTTAACTTATATATTGGTAAAGATGATGGTAAGTTTAACTCTCCTAAATAATCTGAATCATAGTCTTCTTTTAAAAAAGTCATAGGCCAGCTACCAAAAACTGTAGCTTTAATATTAGATGATAACTTACTAGCTTTACTTTGCCATTGATCAAATAAGGCTAAATTACCCTCATCCATCCAATCAGGGAAATAGTCTATTCTTTGATTTCTAAAGTCAGTCACCACATTCCCTGCATATTGTAAAGCAGATAAATCACCCTCTAATAAACGTTTATATCCATAATTTAATGCCTCTAGAGTTGATCGAAAATTAGGCAAAACATGCTCACCCCAAACCACATCGGGCTGTTGTGAAATATGACGGTTCCGATAATCATAAGGTAAATCTTGCATAAATAGCTCGAGCGCATCCTCTGCTGCATCCAGCATATTCTTAAAAGTATCGACTAGTTCGCTAAAGTATTCAGCCGAACTATAGCGTTCTAATAAATAAATTTCTTGAGGATGAATCTTAAACTTAGACATTATTTCTTATTCGTCACTTCCAAATACCAAATTGTTTCCCCCCAACTATTATTCTCAAACTCAGGAAATACTTCTCCCTGTTCAAAATAACGGGATTGCAATTGATTTTCAGGACTCCACCAATTACCTGTCCGTTGACAAGTCTGACCAGCAAAACCTTTTAAGTTTTCAACTTGAATTGTCTCAGATGAACCACCTTCATCTGCAATGCGTTCAACTAGTACCCAAGTACAATCGCCATAAAAAGTCTCAAATGTTTCAGGATCCATTCCAGTCGCTATAACACTTCCTACTCCTCTACCTTCCTCCTCACTTGCTGCCATAAACTCAATTCTATTTCTATCTTCTTCACAAATATAGATACCTGTTTTCCCAACGTTCTCATTAGATTTAACCATTATTTCTGGATTTACCCTATAAATTGGATAAGAGTCAGGTAAAACTAGATTGATTTCATGAAATATATCAGCTTCAGGATAATCAATAACAAGCTCATCAATATTCCAATAGGTTGGATAAGTATTTGAAATAATTGAAGCATAGCTTTTGGCAATTGAATAATAATCCCAACATTCTTTTACTTTATCTGTAGGTAAATCATCCATCCAATGTGGAGAAAACTCACTCAAACCTTTATCATTAGAGCGTATTTCTCCAGTACAACGTAAATAAGTAAAATCACCTGTTTTTATTTTTGCGTATGCAGTCTCTATACGATCCATCGTATTTCTTAAATTAGGCAAAACAGTTCCCCCCCATTGAATATCTGCTTGTTCTGGATATGGTAAACTTCGTAAATTATGCATATAGATTTCAAATAGCTCCTCTAGGCTTTCTAAAAAGAGACGATAGTTGTTGTACATCACTTCAAAGAACTCTAAGGAGCTAAACTGTTCCAACAAATATACAGCTTTGGGATTTACGCTATAACACATATTTACTTCTTATTCGTCACTTCCAAATACCAAATTGTTTCCCCCCAACTATTATTCTCAAACTCAGGAAATACTTCTCCCTGTTCAAAATAACGGGATTGCAATTGATTTGCAGGACTCCACCAATTACCTGTCCGTTGACAAGTCTGACCAGCAAAACCTTTTAAGTTTTCAACTTGAATTGTCTCAGATGAACCACCTTCATCTGCAATCCGCTCAACTAAGGTCCAAGTACAATCACCATATAAGGTCTCAAATGTTTCAGGATCCATACCAGTAGCTATAACACTACCTACTCCTCTATCCTCTTCCTCACTTGCTGCCATAAACTCAATTCTTTTTCTGTCTTCGTCACAAATATAAACACCTGTTTTTTCAACTTTTTCATTAGATTTAACTATTATTTCTGGATTTACCCTATAAATTGGATAAGAGTCAGGTAAAACTAAATTTATTCCATGAAATACATCAGCTTCTGGATAACCATTACTCAGCATATCCATACTCCAATAGGTCGGGTATGTCCTCCCAATAATAGAAGCATAATTTTTTGCAATTGAATAGTAATCCCAGCACCGTCTTACTTTATCTGTAGGTAAATCATCCATCCAATGTGGAGAAAATTCACTCAAACCTTTATCATTAGAGCGTATTTCTCCAGTACAACGTAAATAAGTAAAATCACCTGTTTTTATTTTTGCGTACGCAGACTCTATACGATCCATCGTATTTCTTAAATTAGGCAAAACAGTCCCACCCCATTGAATATCTGCTTGTTCTGGATAGGGTAAACTTCGTAAATTATATGGTAAATTATGCATATAGATTTCAAATAGTTCTTCTAAACTATCTAAAAAAAAACCATAGTTATTTCGCATAGTCTCAAAAAATTCTAACGAGCTAAATTGTTCTAATAAATATGCAGCTTTAGGATTTACTTCGTAATTCATAGTTTTCTCTATCTTGTTTATCTCGGTTTATGTTCTAGCTTGGCAGCCAAACTATAATCGCCCATTTTAGTTTGCAAAGTTGGAACACCCACCATTGAAAAATTGCCAATCTCAGTGTCGGTGCCATAGCCCCAACCTGTCAATTTTCGCTTGCTTAATCCCGAAGGAATTAAATGATCAGGATGAAGTACAATTTGAATCCCACCACCTTTTAAATAAAATTCGCCAAGCTCTTGTGAAGCAGCAGGTCCTTCCCATGCATACAACTTCTGTCCTTTAGGAACTGTATATTCAAGATATTCACCATTAGCATTCCAGCTTGCCCAAACTGCAAATTTATCACGCCAATCTTCACGACTTTTTAGCTTTCCAAACTCAGACTTACGCATCCAACAAATACTGTTATCTAAACTACGTGGATCTAAAACACGATATAAAACTTCACCTTCCTCAATGGGATGAGCCTGCTCAGCGCTACTGCCCTGCTGGTGTATACGAAATAATGGAAAATGATGATGGTTCTAAGCATTTCCAAATTAATGCTGCGAACTGTGTTCACTGTAAGACTTGTGATATTAAAGATCCGTCACAAAATATTACTTGGGTTGTACCTGAGGGTGCAGGTGATATGAGCTATTCGAATATGTAATGTCTTTTAAAACCCTCGCTAAAGTTTTTTTATTAAACTTCGATAAATACGAAAGTTTCCCCTTGAGCGATATAGTTTTATTCTTCACCATCAAAATACCAATATACTTCACCCCAATCTTGTTCAGAAAGCGTTGGTAAAATCTCACCTTTACTAAAGTGCTGACGCTCATTTGGTTGGGCTGGAGTCGTCCAATAACCTGTTTTTGGACATTTATCCCCACCTTTGATTTTAATTTTTTCTACTGAATCTTGTGTTTGTACTTTTTCTGATTGTGCTTTAGAAAAATCAACTAAATCTTTTGGATAAAATTGGTGATCTCGATAAGTGGTGTCATCAATATCTAACAACCATGTAACAGCTGCCGCTTCCCATGACCAATAACCAAAATAACTGATACCTGATCTAATATCAGGTTGTGGATGTTGATCATGATAAGGTTCACGACGACTGGCTTCATACCAATCTTCTAAGTATTGCAACATCATTGCTGGACGTTTTTCAGGTGCAGCATCAAAAACTTTAATGAGCTTACGATAAGGCAAATGACGACGTGCATCATTCGGTGGTATGCCTCGATCTGTTACAAATGGAGCAATCAATCGCTCGATTAAGCCATCTTTTTCCTGCCCTTCAGGAGTTGCTTCTGTATAGTCGATAATCGGCATAATCCGATTCATTTGATCTGTATAGCCTGTAAGTAAGCCGAAGCAAATTAAACGCAAAGCAATATACCAATAATCTTCTGTTCCCAAGGAAATATGCCAGACATAACGTCCACCTGCATCAGGGCTTAAATTATAAAGATGACTCGTTTCAGCATATTCTTCTGTCCAATGAAGAAGATACGGGTAAAGTTCTTTTATGAAATTTAAATCACCACCTGCTGAATATTGTAATGACATCAAATCTAATGCATCTCTCATTCTTTGGTGACCAGATGCTATATATCCACCAAACTTAGAATCATTTTTATAATGACTGAAACCATCTACAACGGTATATAGTCCATTTATAAGTTCTTCAAAATTTTCATGATAATCTTGGGCATTTAAAAAATTATCTCTAAATTTTGTTTCATCATTAATCTCTAGAAATTGCCATTTTTCCCAATCTATTTCTTGATCATTGACTTGTGTTGACATTCTTTTATCTCTCCAACATCTCGTTTGGTAAAACAAATTCTAATTTTATACCGTGTGCGGTTACTGTCAGTGTACACTTTGGCTAATTTAGGCCTTTACATTTCTCATAATGGTTGAAGTTATTTTTTTCTTTGGACTTATGATATTAAGAATGGGCAATAATATTATCCATATAAAAATAATGCCCCGAAGGGCATTTTTAATTCTATTCTTCACCATCATAATACCAATATACTTCACCCCAATCTTGTTCAGAAAGCGTTGGTAAAATCTCACCTTTACTAAAGTGCTGACGCTGATTTGGCTGGGCAGGAGTCGTCCAAAAACCTGTTTTCGTGGATTGCTCTCCACCTTTGATTTTAATTTTTTCTATAGTGGTTTCTGCTGAAACCGATTCAGCTTGCGATCTAGCAAAATCAACTAAATCTTTTGGATAAAATTGGTGATCTCGATAAGTTGTATCATCAATATCTAACAACCATGTAACAGCTGCTGCTTCCCATGACCAATAACCATAATAACTTCTACCAGATCTTAAGTCGGTTTCTGGATGCTGTTCAAAGTATGGTTCACGACGACTGGCTTCATACCAATCTTCTAAGTATTGCAACATCATGTCTGGACGTTTTTCAGGTGCAGCATCAAAAACTTTAATGAGCTTACGATAAGGTAAATGACGACGTGCTTCATTTGGTGGTGTACCTCGATCTGTTACAAATGGTGCAATCAATCTCTCAATTAAGCCATCTTTTTCTTGTCCTTCAGGCGTTGCTTCTGTGTAGTCGATAATCGGCATAATCCGATTCATTTGATCTGCATAACCTGTCAGTAAACCAAAGCATATCAATCGTAAAGCAATATACCAATAATCTTCTGTTCCTAAGGAGATATGCCAGACATAACGGCCACCTGCATCAGGGCTTAAATTATAAAGATGACTCGTTTCAGCATATTCTTCTGTCCAATGAAGAAGATATGGATAAAGTTCTTTTATAAAATTTAAATCCCCGCCTGCTGAATATTGTAAAGATATCAAGTTCAGAGCATCTTTCAATCTTTGATGACCAGATGCTATATATCCACCAAATTTAGAATCATTTTTATAATGGCTAAATCCATCAACAACTGTATATAACCCATTAACAAACGTATCAAATCTCTTGTGATACATTTCTTGCTCAAGCAACTTATCTCTAAATAAACTTGTATCTTTTACTTCTAAACTCAACCATTTTTGCCAATCTATTTCTTGATCATCTACTCGTGTTGACATTCTTTTATCTCTCCAACATCTCGTTTGGTAAAACAAATTCTAATTTAATACCGTGTGCAGTTACTGTCCGTGTACACTTAGGTTTATTTAAGCCTTTACATTTTTCATGATGGTTGAAGTTATTTTTTTCTTTGGACTTATGATATTAAGAATGGGCAATAATATTATCCATATAAAAATAATGCCCCGAAGGGCATTTTTAATTCTATTCTTCACCATCATAATACCAATATACTTCACCCCAATCTTGTTCAGAAAGCGTTGGTAAAATCTCACCTTTACTAAAGTGCTGACGCTGATTTGGCTGGGCAGGAGTCGTCCAAAAACCTGTTTTCGTGGATTGCTCTCCACCTTTGATTTTAATTTTTTCTATAGTGGTTTCTGCTGAAACCGATTCAGCTTGCGATCTAGCAAAATCAACTAAATCTTTTGGATAAAATTGGTGATCTCGATAAGTGGTGTCATCAATATCTAACAACCATGTAACAGCTGCCGCTTCCCATGACCAATAACCAAAATAACTGATACCTGATCTAATATCAGGTTGTGGATGTTGATCATGATAAGGTTCACGACGACTGGCTTCATACCAATCTTCTAAGTACTGCAACATCATCGCTGGACGTTTTTCAGGTGCAGCATCAAAAACTTTAATGAGCTTACGATAAGGCAAATGACGACGTGCATCATTCGGTGGTATGCCTCGATCTGTTACAAATGGAGCAACCAATCGCTCGATTAAGCCATCTTTTTCTTGTCCTTCAGGTGTTGCTTCTGTGTAGTCGATAATCGTCATAATTCGACTCATTTGATCTGCATACCCTGTCAGTAAACCAAAGCATATCAATCGTAATGCAATATACCAATAATCTTCAGTTCCTAAAGAAATATGCCAGACATAACGTCCACCTGCATCTGGGCTTAAATTATAAAGATGACTCGTTTCAGCATACTCTTCTGTCCAATGAAGAATATATGGGTAAAGTTCCGTTAAAAAATTTAAATCTCCACCCGCGGAATATTGTAAAGATATTAAGTTTAAAGCATCTTGTAAGCGTTGATGACCAGCTGCGATATATCCGCCAAATTTAGAATCATTTTTATACTTATTGAAACCGTCTGTAACGGAATATATACCATTCACTAAAATGTCAAATCGTTTATGATACATTTTTGATTCAAGAAAGTTATCTCTATATTTTTTTGAATCTTTTACTTCTAAATTTAACCAACTGTGCCAATCTATATCTTTATCACTTACTTGTATCGACATTCTTTTATCTCTCCAACATCTCATTGGGTAAAACAAATTCTAATTTAATCCCATGCGCAGTCACTGTCCGTGTGCACTTGGGTTTATTTAAACCTTTACATTTTTCATGATGGTCAAATTTATCGCCTGTAATCGTAACTAGGCTTCTATCATAAGGACAACGTATTGCAACGGTTTTTCCAATTTTTCTTTCTGTACTTGGTTTAAAGTTAACACGTCGCCATGCTTCTATTTGTAAAATCAATTTTTCTTCATGTAACTCAATAATTTTTGAGCTTTTTATCTTATTAGCAATCCATAAATGTGACATTTGTACGCCATCACTCACCGTTGTTCCAACGGAGCGTTTCACTTTATCATCTTGGTCTGATGCCATATAAACATCGAGACCCATTTTCAATGCCATCATGGCTGCTTTAGGCGTCATGAGTGTTCGATGACTCAGAGCATTGGTCGCTTTACTGTCTGTTACACGATACTTATGTGCTAGTCGAGCACTATGCCAAACGTGATCGATACCGTTATGACCCGTATCGTGATATTCGTACAGCACACCATTATTGTTAATTTTAGAGCGACTTTTCATGCGTTTTACATAGTAGTAATCTGTTATATGTTCACCACCAGAACCAAGTTCTTGATTCGACCTTCTTTTTCGCTGTAATTGTTGACGTCGCGTTGAAGTATTTTGACGACCTGGGCTTACATTATTTCCTCCAGTATTTCTTGGTACATTGCCATTTTGCTGAGTGCGTGGGGCTGGATTTTGATTTGGTCTACTGGTTGTTGTTGGTGTTCGAGTCGTAATTGGAGCTCTAGCTGTAGTGTTAGGATAAGGAGTTGCTAGTGCCTTTTTATGGGCTGCTTGCATTTCTTTCATAACCATATCAATTTTTTGATTGGCAACTTTCTTCATTTGCTGAAGCTGAGTTACTAATGTTTTTAACTTAGCATTGCCGAGAACAGCTCGGGTCATCCAACTATCAAAAACGCCAATTAAACCATCAATAATTTTATTACTAGTTGTTTGCAGCTCTCTTGTGTATGTATTCCAATTTAAGGTTCTAAACCATTTATCTACATCACCACGTAATGTTTTGCTTGGTATTGCATCCAAAATAGCTCCCATAGCTTTACCTGAACGCAATTGTTTAAAAACAATTTTTAATCCATCACCAGCAATTGGAACAAATGCAACAAGATTAAATACCAAATCAAACCAATTCTCTTTATTATCTGGCTTTTCTGATATTTTAACGACTGAGACAATCACATTCCCGACATCAACGCCTTGACCAACAAAGGGTATACAACCTATCACAACTGCAACAATAATTTGAGCAGGACTGGAGCCACTACCATCAAGTACACCTTTAATCCATTGAGCCGCCGATTCTTCCCCTTTAGCTGTTATTCTCACAGCTTGCGTTGAACCCTTGGCTACGGCAGTATTCATTGTTTATCTCCTAGGTCTAATCTAGAAGTAGAATCATCTGTAAGTAAAATTTCTTCTAAATCATCTGCTATTGCATCGTCTACATCATTTTGTTGTGGTATTAATTGTTCTTCATAATCGCTTACATGATCGTCGTATTCGATATTATTTGACGTGAGCATCTCTTCAATTTCATCAGGGAAATATTCATCTAATAATGCATCAAGTTCCTGTTGATTATATTTTTCAATTAACTGCTCTGCTTCAGTAACACTCATCACTTTTTGATCTTTGAAAGGATTATCAACTTTTTCTCTATCTGGTTTCGCCTCAACACTACTAAAGCCATAGTAGACTTTAGGTTGAGTTTTATCACTAGGAATAGTGACTTTGGCATAACCTTCGGCATCTAGTACTCCTTCTTGGGCAGAACCATCAGCAAAAATCAATTTAAATGGAGCTTGTGCAACAGGTTTTAAGTCATCATAAATGTATTTTAATTCCACTTTATTAGGTAATAATTTAAAGGTAGGTAAAGCTGGAAATTTTGCTGATACATTCTTTCCATTCACAAACTGATGCTGCCCTGCCTTAACCTCAAACTTACCGCCAGTCGTAGGAAAAATCCCCGAAGCATTTATTTTTAGCTGTGAACCACCTGCAGTTAAAACAATTTCTTTAGCACTTTTAAAATCAATAACATCTTCTGTGGAGATGACCTGCACCCCTTTTCTGGCAATAAGATCTGCGCCATCCCCTTGGGCCTGAATTTCGACTTTGCCTTTACCGGCATACAAACGTGCCCCCTCTTGTGCTGCAAACAGGCTTAGTTTCTGGCTGGCATGCGCAATCAAAGACTGTTGTGTGCTGAGGTTAATACTTTCTCCTGCACTGTGGCTAATCTGACCATCCGCAGAGAGATGCACATCTTGCTGACTACTTAAGGCAATAGAGTTTGGTGCAGCCAATACCATGATCGCAGACTTAAAGGCATCTGCTTTGGCAGGGTCGTCATTGGCCAGTGTTT